>JBIKHW010000048.1:0-13757 GCA_044361935.1 Limnohabitans sp.
AAAGTAATAGACCACCTGGGCCAGCAAACGCGCCCAGTTGATGGAGTTCACGGTGCCTATTTTGTATTGGCGCTTGAAATCCAGATCGTTGGAAACCGCCTTAACGATGTCCTGGCAGTCGTCGAAAACGCCTTCGATGGCGATGTTGTGGATGTTGTCGTCGAGCAGGCTGAACATCTGCGCTTGCTGGAAGGGACTCATGCGGCCGTTCGGGCTGGTCATGAAGACGCGTACGCCCTTTTTCCCGCGCATGGCGTATTCGGCCGCGCTGCCCGTGTCGCCCGAGGTTGCGCCAAAAATGTTCAGCGCTTCGCCGCGCCGCGCCAACTCGTACTCGAACAAATTGCCCAACAACTGCATGGCCATGTCTTTGAAGGCCAAAGTCGGGCCGTTGGACAAGGCTTCGAGGAACATCTCGGGCTGGGCTTGGCCCGCTCCCTGCAAAGGCTTAAGGGGCACAATTTCTTTTGTACCAAACACTTCAGGTGTGTAGGTCTTGCGGCACAGGCCCAACAGATCATCGTGTGGAATGTCGTCGATGTACAGAGACAGCACCTCAAAAGCCAAAGCCGCATAGCCTTGGCTTTGCCAGACTTCGCGCAATCGGGTCAACGCCGAAGGGTCGATTTGCGGGTAGCTTTCGGGCAGGTACAGGCCGCCGTCGGGCGCCAGGCCCTCGAGAAGGATTTCACAAAACTGTTTGCGGTCGGCATGACCGCGGGTCGACAAATAGCGCATCAGTTCAACTCTTCCTTGCGAATGCGCACGATGGGCGCCATCACGGTGGGCAAGGCCTGCATTTGGGCCAGCACATCGTTCAGAGTGCCTTCGCGGGTGTCGTGGGTCAGGATGATCACGTCGGTCTGGTTTTCACCGGCTTGGCTGACCTGGTCGGCTTCGCGCTGCAACACCGCGTCGATGCTGATGTCGGCCTCGGCCAGCAAGCCGGTCAGCTTGGCCAACACGCCCGCTTGGTCAGCCACGCGCAAACGCAGGTAATAGCTGGTCACGACTTGGGACATGGGCAAGACATTCAAATCGCTCATAGCCCCAGGCTGGAAAGCCAGGTGCGGCACGCGGTTCAGGGGGTCAGCGGTGTGCAAACGGGTGATGTCCACCAAATCGGCGATCACGGCACTGGCGGTGGGCTCAGAGCCTGCGCCCTTGCCGTAATACAAGGTGGTGCCCACGGCGTCTCCTTGGACCATTACGGCGTTCATGGCGCCTTCCACATTCGCGATCAGGCGCTGAGTGGGCACCAGGCTGGGGTGCACACGCAACTCAATGCCTTGCGGCGTGCGTTTGGTGATGCCCAGCAGCTTGATGCGGTAGCCCAATTGCTCTGCGTACTTGATGTCGGCTGCGCCCAACTTGGTGATGCCTTCGACATAGGCTTTGTCAAACTGCACCGGAATGCCAAATGCAATCGCGCTCATCAAAGTCACTTTGTGGGCGGCGTCCACGCCTTCGATGTCAAAGGTCGGATCGGCTTCGGCATAACCCAGGCGTTGCGCTTCCTTGAGCACCACGCCAAAGTCCAGGCCCTTGTCGCGCATTTCGGACAAGATGAAGTTGGTGGTGCCGTTGATGATGCCCGCCACCCACTGGATGCTGTTGGCCGTCAGGCCTTCGCGCAATGCCTTGATGATCGGGATGCCGCCAGCCACGGCTGCTTCAAAAGCCACCATCACGCCTTTGGCCTGGGCCGCCGCAAAAATCTCGGTGCCATGCACCGCCAGCAAGGCTTTGTTGGCCGTGACCACATGCTTGCCTGCGGCAATGGCTTCCATCACCAGCGCTTTGGCAATGCCATAGCCGCCAATCAACTCGATCACGATGTCGATTTCGGGGTTGGCAATCACCGCACGGGCATCGGCCACCACCTGAACACCCTCACCCACCACCGCCTTGGCACGCGCCACATCCAGATCGGCCACCATGGCGATTTCAATGCCACGGCCCGCACGGCGCTGGATTTCTTGCTGGTTGCGCTGAAGCACGTTGAAGGTGCCACTGCCCACAGTTCCAATGCCCAACAGGCCCACTTTGATCGGTTTCATTCACTTCTCTTTAACGTTGCGCCCAGCCTCGCCGGGCATTTCTTGAAAAAAATCAGGCCACCAGTTTGTCGGTGCCAAAACGCTTACGGGCGCTTTCCAGGAACCGCGCCACGCGACCAATGGCCTCGCGCAGGTCGTCCTCATGGGGCAAAAACACGATGCGGAAATGGTCGGCATCGGGCCAATTGAAGCCTGTGCCCTGGACCAGCATGACTTTGGTTTCTTCCAGGAGTTGCAAGAAAAAGTCCTGGTCGTCCTGGACAGGGTAGATCTTCGAATCGAGTTTGGGGAACATGTACAAAGCCGCACGTGGCTTGACGCAGCTGACGCCGGGAATGGCCGTGATCAGTTGGTGCGCCAGGTCCCGCTGCTTGCGCAGGCGGCCGCCCTCGCCCACCAGCTCATTGATGCTTTGGTGACCGCCCAAGGCCGTCTGGATGGCCCATTGGCCCGGTACGTTGGCGCACAAGCGCATGTTGGAGAGCATGTTCAGGCCCTCGATGTAATCACGGGCTCTTTTTTTGTCGCCCGAAATCACCATCCAGCCCGCACGGTAGCCGCAAGAGCGGTAGCTTTTGGACAAGGAGTTGAAGGTCAGGGTCAACACGTCTTGCGACAAACTGGCCAGGGGCGTGTGCTTGACGCCGTCGTACAGGACCTTGTCGTAGACCTCATCGGCAAAGATCACCAAGCCATGCTCACGGGCAATCGCCACAATCCCCTTAAGCAAGTCGTCGGCATACAAAGCGCCTGTGGGATTGTTGGGATTGATGACCACAATGCCTTTGGTACGCGGTGTGACTTTGGCACGGATGTCCTCCAAATCGGGCATCCAGCCATTGGCCTCGTCACAGCGGTAATGCACGGGTGTGCCGCCCGACAAACTGGCAGCAGCCGTCCACAGAGGGTAATCGGGGGATGGCAAAAGCAACTCGTCTCCATTGTCGAGCAAACCGTTGGTGGCCATCACAATCAATTCACTGGCCCCATTGCCCAGATAAATATCGTCCAGCGTGACACCCAATATGCCTTGCTTTTGGGTCTCGTGCATCACCGCTTTGCGTGCTGCAAAAATGCCTTTGCTGTCCGAATAGCCCGCCGAATTCGGCAGGTTGCGGATCATGTCCTGTTGGATCTCTTCGGGTGCATCAAAGCCAAAAACCGCCAAGTTGCCGATGTTCAGCTTGATGATCTTGTGACCGTCTTCTTCCATCTGACGCGCTCGGTCCATGATGGGGCCGCGTATGTCATAACAAACGTTGGCGAGCTTGGCAGATTTCTGAATGGTCTTCAAAGTGCCTCCAAAGGCGGTGTGGATGAGGGAAAACCTATAATTTGACCACATTTCTTGTGCCTATCCAGCGCAGTTTCCAGAGCTTGGTCTCTAATTGCGCTCCCCCCACTTTTGCCACCCCATGAAACTCCAGCCCGACAAATCCAATGCGCCGACCATCAACGCTTATGACCGGACTTGGATTGAAGTCAACGGCGTGCGGCATGAACACTCCTTGTCCGTGTGCAGTCTGCCCGATATACCGCCTGCAGCTTGGGCCACAGGCCATTTCGAGGCCCTGAATGCAAGCGACTTCAGCGCTTGGGCCCAAAGCGGTGCCGAGCTCATCTTGTTTGGGAGTGGGCAAAAATTGCGTTTTGCCAAGCCCCAGTGGCTACAGGACTTGATCGTGCGTGGTGTTGGGGTTGAAACCATGGACACTGCTGCAGCATGCCGCACTTACAACATATTGGCCAGTGAAGGGCGCAAAGTGGTGGCATTGCTTTTGATCGAGTCCTAAAGCATGCATTCTTTCGGGTCGTTTTTTGTACCACGATCCTGAGCAAATACCCTTCTCTGTTCAGAGTAAAATAGCAGGTTGTCGAGGCCAACAGCCTTTAGCGAAATTGACACCAGTCACTGGTGGCACCCGCTCAACCAGTCAAGCGAGATAAAGTTCTATGGCGATCGTTCTGAACAAACCCCTCCCCGAATTTGAAGCCAATGCCACCAGCGGTCTGAAAGTTTCTAACATCTCCCATGTTGGCCAAACCGTTGTTTTGTTTTTTTACCCGAAAGACAACACCCCCGGGTGCACCACCGAAGCCATGCAGTTTCGCGACAAATACAAAGATTTCGTGAAAGCCGGTGCCTTGGTCCTGGGTGTGTCCCGCGACAACATGAAATCGCACGACGACTTCAAAGCCAAACTGGAGTTGCCGTTTGAGTTGATCGCCGACACTGAAGAAAAAATGTGCCACATGTTTGGTGTGGTCAAAAACAAGATCATGTACGGCAAAAAGGTCAAAGGCATTGAGCGCAGCACCTTTCTGATCGGTGCCGACGGCACCCTCAAGCAGGAGTGGCGCGGCCTGAAAGTGCCCGGTCATGTCGAAGAAGTTCTGCAAGCCGTCAAAGACCTTAAAAAAGCCGCTGCCGTGGCTTGATTTGCCTAACCTGTGGTGTCGCAGGGCTCGTGCATAATGATTTCATGACGTTGCAAAGCAGCCCTGCCCCTCACTCTCCTTCAAGCCGCCCGGGTCTCCTGGCGGCTTTTTGTTTTATCGAGTTCGAATTTTTCAATCCTCAAGAGGCCTTCGCTCATGCCATTGCCACCCGCTCCCACCCATCGCGCCAGCCGCTTGACCCTCAAAGCATTTGAAAGCAGCGTGGAGCAAACCGATGCCCCAGCCATGGTCCAAATTGAAACCAAACAGAGTTTGACGAGCGAGACACCCGAAGCCTCCATGACCAAGCGCCCTGCCCGTGCACGTAAAAATGAAACCCAGCCTTTGGCGCCCATGACCCCAGGGGCAGTACAGGCTTCGGCAGACAAGGTGCTTGCGGCCAAGCCTCAGTCCGAGTCCAAGCTTTCATCAACCGGGGCCGCCCGTGAGATCAGCAAACACGCTCCAACCCGAACCAAGCGGCGCAGCGGTCCGAGCAAGCTCTTCGTTCTCGATACCAACGTGCTGATGCACGACCCGATGAGCCTCTTTCGCTTTGAAGAGCATGATGTTTTCTTGCCCATGATCGTGCTGGAAGAGCTCGACGGCCACAAAAAAGGCATGACTGAAGTCGCCCGCAATGCACGCCAGGCCAGCCGCTCGCTGGACACCTTGGCCTCTGCACAAGGTTCCGACCTGGGCAAAGGCTCACCCTTGAGCGCCACAGGCCACACCGATGCGATGGGGCAATTGTTTTTCCAGACCCAGGCGCTCGATCTGAGCCTGCCTTTGGCTTTGCCGCAGGGCAAGGCCGACAACCAGATCTTGGGTGTGGTCAAAGCGCTGGAGCAGTTGCATGCGCCGCGTGACGTGGTGTTGGTCTCCAAAGACATCAACATGCGCGTCAAGGCCCGTGCATTGGGGCTGCAGGCCGAGGACTACCAAAACGACAAGACACTCGAAGACGGTGACCTGCTGTACCCGGGCTCCATGGCTTTACCCCCTGACTTTTGGCTCAAAAATGGTAAAACAGTTGAAAGCTGGCAGCAAGGCACCCACACCTTCTACCGCATCAGCGGCCCCATCGTGCCCAGCCTGTTCATCAACCAGTTCGTCTATTTCGAGGCACCCGGAGAACCAAGTCTGTATGCTCGGGTGACCGAAATCCGTGGCAAGACGGCAGTGCTGCGCACGCTCAAGGACTTCAATCACCAAAAGAACGGGGTATGGGGCGTCACCACTCGCAATCGCGAACAAAACTTTGCGATGAACTTGCTGACCGATCCGGAAGTCGACTTTGTAACGCTCGCGGGTACCGCAGGCACGGGCAAAACCCTGATGGCCCTGGCTGCTGGTCTCACACAAGTGCTCGATGACCGTCGCTATACCGAGATCATCATGACCCGCGCCACCGTTAGCGTGGGTGAAGACATCGGCTTTTTGCCCGGCACCGAAGAAGAAAAAATGGGCCCCTGGATGGGCGCACTGGACGACAACCTGGAGTTTTTGGCCAAGGGCGATGGCGGCAATGCCGGTGAATGGGGCCGCGCTGCGACCAACGAATTGATCAAGAGCCGCATCAAGATCAAGAGCATGAACTTCATGCGCGGTCGCACCTTCATGAACAAATACGTCATCATCGACGAGGCCCAAAACCTGACACCCAAGCAGATGAAAACCCTGATCACCCGCGCAGGCCCTGGCACCAAGATCATCTGCATGGGCAACTTGGCCCAGATCGACACGCCCTACTTAACCGAAGGCTCGTCCGGCCTGACCTATGCGGTTGACCGCTTCAAGGGGTGGCAACACGGCGGCCACATCACCTTGGCACGTGGTGAGCGCTCGCGCTTGGCAGACTTTGCCAGCGAAGCACTCTAAGCCCCCAAACCACCCAACCCTCAGTAATCGTCGCTGAGGCCTGAGGCCAGGCTTTCAAAACGGGTCAAGTTCTTCAAGAAAGTCAGCTTAACGGTCCCTGTGGGGCCGTTACGCTGCTTGCCGATGATGATTTCGGCCACCCCCGGCTCTTTGGAATCTTTGTTGTAGTAGTCATCGCGGTAGATGAACATGATGATGTCGGCATCCTGCTCGATGGCGCCAGACTCGCGCAAGTCGCTCATCATGGGGCGTTTGTCGGTGCGCTGTTCAACGCTTCGGTTGAGCTGCGACAAGGCAATGACTGGGCACTGCAGTTCTTTGGCCAGCATTTTCAGGCCCCGCGAAATCTCGCCCAACTCGGTAGCGCGGTTGTCTCCGCCAGAGCCACCCGAGCCACTCATCAGCTGCAAATAGTCCACCACAATCAAACCCAGCTTGCCGCACTGCCGCGCCAAGCGACGGGCATTGGCGCGCAATTCAGAAGGTGTGAGGCCTGGCGTTTCATCGATGTGCAAGGACACGGTGCGCAACTTTTCGATGGCCTCGGTCAGGCGTGGCCATTCGTCGTCGCTGAGCTTACCTGTGCGCAAATGGCCTTGGTCGATGCGGCCGATTGAGCCCACCACTCGCACTGCCAATTGCGAAGCACCCATTTCCATGGAGAACACCGCTACCGGCAAACCTTCGTTCAAGGCCACATGCTCGGCGATGTTGATGGCAAAAGCCGTTTTGCCCATAGAGGGACGCGCAGCCAACACCACCATGTCACCCGGCTGCAGGCCAGACGTCATGCGGTCCAGGTCATAAAAGCCTGTGGGCACACCCGTGATGTCATTGGGGTTGTCGGCCATCTCCTGCACACGGTCGAGCAGTTCCACCACCAACGTGTCCATCGACTGAAAGCCCTGTTTCATGCGAGAGCCTTCTTCACCGATGTTGAAGATTTTTTGCT
Source organism: Limnohabitans sp. (assembly GCA_044361935.1). Classification (GTDB taxonomy): domain Bacteria; phylum Pseudomonadota; class Gammaproteobacteria; order Burkholderiales; family Burkholderiaceae_C; genus Limnohabitans_A. Next base: position 7,333 of record JBIKHW010000048.1, read on the forward strand.
CGGCTTCGTCCAGGATGCGATCAATCGCCTTGCCTTGGGGGTTGAATGCGTTGGTAGCGATCTCGTCGCTTGCGGACACCAGTTTGCGCAGGATCGAGCGCTCGCGCACGATCTCGGCATAGCGGCGGATATTGCTGGCACTGGGCACGTACTGCGCCAAAGAGTTCAGATAGCTCAAGCCGCCCATTTCCTCGGCCGTGCCCTGGTTTTGCAGTTGCTCATTGACAGTGATGACGTCTGCTGGCTTGGAAGCGTTAATCAGCGCCCCGATGGCCGCATAAATCAACTTGTGCTCGTGCCGGTAAAAGTCGTTGTCTAGCAGCAAGTCTCCGACGCGATCCCAAGCGCCATTGTCGAGCAACAACCCGCCAAGAACACTGGACTCGGCTTCAATCGAATGGGGTGGCACGCGCAGCTTGGCCACTTGGCTGTCGCCAGACAGTTCGGATGATAAAGCGTTCAAGGAAGGGGCAAAAACGGCGGACATGGGCGTAAAACCTCAAAAGGCCATGGTAGTCGCAAAAACGCGGCGGGCTTGGGATAAGGCTGTGGATAAGCTCTGTACATCGAGTGTTCAGCTCTGCAAAAGACAGATGAAGTGAGCCCCAATGAAAAAAGCCGCCAAGCGCAAGGCCCGGCGGCTTTTCAGAACGCAGCGCGGATCAGGCTGTTTCGCCGTAAACCGTCACGGTCACGTCCACCACCACATCGGTGTGCAAAGCCACCGACACGGTGGAATCGCTCACCACTTTGATGGGGCCATGAGGCATGCGGATCTGTGACTTGACCAGTTTGTATCCTTGCTTGTTGAGCTCTTCGCAGATGTCATGGTTGGTGACGGAACCGAACAAACGGCCATCGACACCCGCTTTTTGCGACAACTTGACCACCAGGCCAGCGAGTTTTTCACCTTGGGCTTGCGCATCAGCAAGTTTGGCAGCAGCTGCCTTTTCCAGTTCAATACGGCGAGCTTCAAACTCGGCCTTGTTGGCTTCGGTCGCACGGCGTGCGCGGCCTTGAGGGATCAGGAAGTTGCGTGCGTAGCCGTCTTTGACTTTAACGATATCGCCCAGATTACCCAGGTTCACAACCTTTTCGAGCAGAATGATTTGCATGGCTGGACTCCTTAGACTTTGTGCTGGTCGGTGTAGGGCAACATGGCCAAAAAGCGTGCGCGCTTGATGGCTGTGTTGAGCTGACGCTGGAAGATGGCACGGGTGCCGGTCAAGCGTGCGGGGATGATTTTGCCGTTTTCGGCGATGAAGTCACGCAACGTGTCCACATCTTTGTAATCGATTTCTTCGACGCCAGTGACTGTGAAGCGGCAGAAACGCTTGCGCTTGAACAGCAGTGACTGGGTGTTGCGCTTAGGGCGCTTGTCTTTGTTGAATTTTTTGAACGTGGCCATAGGGCCTCCTGAAATTAATCTTGCTGAAACTCTTGAATGTGCAACACGACACTTTTGCCTTGTCGAGGGGTGGCCAAAAAGCCTTGGAACAGCCAAACACTGCCAACCGCTTGCTTGCCCAGTCTCTCGGCCAATGACCCAATGGCCAAGGCACGAAGCTTTAACTGGACTTTGCGCATTTGCCCGGCCTCTTCAACTTCAGAGGCGTGCTCCAAAATCAAATCAAGAGCAGGCAAACCAGCGGGGGTGTATCGCAAAGCGGCTTGCTCGGCAATACAGGCTTTCAGTTCGGTACAGTTCACTCCTCAACAGGTCAGTATCAAGCGGCGAATTCGGCTTGTTGGGACTTGCGGGCTTCTTCGCGCTCCACAGTCTTCATCATGGAAGAAGGACCTGTTTCGGCTTTTTTCTTCAGCACCGTCAGGTGACGCAGCACGGCGTCGTTGAACTTGAAGGCGTGCTCGAGTTCAGCCATGACCGCTTGGTCGGCTTCGATGTTCACGCACAGATAGTGGGCTTTGCCCAGCTTGTTGATCTGGTATGCCAGTTGACGGCGGCCCCAGTCTTCGACACGGTGGATGCTGCCACCGCCGGCAGTGATCATGCCTTTGTAGCGCTCCAGCATGGCTGGAACTTGTTCGGACTGATCCGGGTGGATCAGCAAAATGATTTCGTAATGACGCATTGAGACTCCTTGAGGTTAACCCAAATGGTTGGAATAGCTGCCCCCAGCGTCTGTCGGGGTGCAGCAAGGCGAAGCCTCAGATTATAGCCTGAACATCACAGTCCTAGGTAGTTGTTGGACGGGCCCGGGGGGGAAGCGTGTGAAGGCTGGTTTTGACTGATCAGGCGCTGAGGAATCAGCCAAGTGGCAAGCACCATGACCGCAAAACCAACAGGGACGCCAAAGACGCCTGCGGACAGCGGTTGAATTCCCCACCACAAGCCGCCAAAAGGGTCCAACTTCCAAAAAAGTCTGAAACTGGGGGCGTTGACCACCATGTAAAAGACGGTCATGCCCAAGCCTGACAACATGCCCATCACCACCGCCGGGCGATGCACACGCGGCCAGGCCATGCCCAGGACCATGCCCGGGAAAAAAGCCGAGGCGGCCAACGAAAAGGAGGCAGAGACCAAGGCCAGGATTTCTGCGGGCTTGAACGCGGCCACCACAGCCGCCAGCATGGCCACGGCCAGCAAGGCAAACTTGGAGAGGATCACCCGACCTTCCGAAGATTTGGGGCCATTGACGCCGTTGGGTCGCATGTCGCGCACCAAAGCGTTGCTGATGGTCAACAACAAACCATCTGCGGTCGACAAAGCAGCGGCCAGCCCACCGGCAGCCACCAAGCCGGACACCACAAAGGGCATCCCGCCCAATTCGGGTGTGGCCAACATGATCATGTCCGCGCCGAGTTTAAGCTCACCCAATTGCAAAATACCATCACCGTTGACGTCCGAAAATTCCAGCAAGGCCGAGTCCAGCCGGGCCCATTGCGCCATCCAGCTGGGCAACTCGGCAAAACTGCTGCCAACAAGGGTGTTGAGCACCTCGAACTTGACCAGCACCGCCAAGGCAGGGACGCTCAGGTAAATCAGGCCGATGAAAAACAAAGACCAGGCTACGGAACTGCGCGTTTCGGCCACCGAGGGCGAGGTGTAAAAGCGGGTCAACAAATGCGGCAAACCAGCCGTGCCAATCATCAGGCAAAACACGAGGGCCATGAAATTCAGGCGCGATTCACTGAACAGTTTTTCCTGGGCCAGCCCACCATCGGGCTCCCCGGTGAAAGCCTGCGTGTGCGGCGGCATCCCACCCAAAGGTCTCGCCCGCTCGAGGTTGTCGTGCATCGCGCGGGTCCACAACTCGCGGGCGGCAGAGGCTTCGTGCGGCACGGCCAGCAGCTCGCGGCGCACCTGAGCGATGGTGGCGAAATCGGCGCCTTGCGCTTTGAGCAGGCGAATTTTTTCTTCCAACTCCTGGCGCAGATCGACCATGGCCGCATCCACGTCCTGCAAGCGAGATGCGTAGAGTTTGGCCCTTTGGGCGAATTCGCGGCGAACTTCCAGCTCGGCCGGGTCGTCCATCAAGCGCTTTTCAATGCTGGCAATGGCCGACAGCTGGTTCCCATAGACCCAAGGCGCTACCGGGTTGCCCAATTGTTTGTAAGCCAGCCAAGACACCGGGATGAGAAAGGCCAGCAGCAGCATGATGTACTGTGCCACCTGAGTCCAAGTGATGGCCCGCATCCCACCCAAAAACGAACACAGCAAAACACCGCCCAAGCCCAACAAGATACCGATTTCGAATTGCACACCGGTCAGTCGCGAAGCAATCAGGCCGATGCCGTAGATCTGGGCCACCACATAGGTGAATGAACACAGCACCGATGCCAGCGCAGCAATCACCCTTGGCCAGCGTCCGCCATAACGCTGGTCGAAGTAATCGGGCAAGGTGTACAAACGCATGGCACGCAATTGCGGCGCAATCAACAAGGCCACAAGACAAAACCCGCCGGTCCAACCCATCACATAGGCCAGGCCTCCGGGCTGATTGCCGCTGCCGGAAAAGCCTTGCAGGTAAAGCGCTCCCGCCAGACTGATGAAGGAAGCCGCACTCATCCAATCGGCCGCCGTGGCCATGCCGTTGTACATCGCCGGGATGCGGCGCCCAGCCACGTAATACTCGTCCTCGTCGGTGGTCCTCGCCGCTATCCCGATGAGCGCATAGATCATGACGGTACTGAACAGAAAGATCGGCCCGATCAGGTTCCGAGATAAGCCGGAGCGCTCAGCCCAGGCCATGGCTGCGATCAGACCCAGCAGAAAACACACATAAACCAGAACATTGCGGTGCAGTCGCCAGCGGTAGGCCGACGACATGGCGACATCCACGGGCTGGCTCATCGCAGGGTCCTGATCATGTTGTGGCCGCTGGCTCAGCGGCCCAGGTTGGTCCAGGTCTCGATGACGGTGTCCGGGTTCAGCGAGATCGAGCTGATGCCTTGGTCCATCAACCAATGCGCAAAGTCCGGATGGTCTGAGGGGCCCTGGCCACAAATGCCGATGTATTTGCCCTGGGCCAAGCAGGCCTTGATGGCTTGCGAGATCAAGGCCGTGACCGCCGGATCGCGTTCGTCAAAATCAGCGGCCAGCAGCTCCATGCCGGAGTCGCGGTCCAGGCCCAAAGTCAACTGGGTCAGGTCGTTCGAGCCAATCGAGAAGCCGTCAAAGAACTCGAGGAACTGCTCCGCCAGAATGGCGTTGCTGGGCACTTCGCACATCATGATGACTTTGAGGCCCTCTTCGCCTCGGCGCAAGCCTTGGGTGGACAGCAGCTGGGTCACCTTTTTGGCCTGACCCAAGGTGCGCACAAAAGGCACCATGATCTGCACATTGGTCAGGCCCATCTCGCCTCGAACCCGTTTGAGGGCTTCGCATTCCATAGCAAAAGCCTCGCCGAAGTCTGCGCTGATGTAACGCGCAGCGCCTCGGAAACCCAGCATCGGGTTTTCTTCTTCCGGTTCATAACGGCTACCCCCAATGAGCTTGCGGTATTCATTGCTCTTGAAATCCGACAAACGCACGATGACCGGCTTGGGCCAGAAGGCGGCGGCGATGCTGGCCACGCCTTCGGCGACCTTGTCAACGTAGAAAGCACGGGGAGAAGCGTGCCCACGGGCCACCGATTCCACGGCTTTCTTCAGGTCGGCGTCGATGGCGGGGTAATCCAAGATGGCCTTGGGGTGCACGCCAATGTTGTTGTTGATGATGAATTCCAGACGCGCCAGGCCCACTCCGGCATTGGGCAATTGGGCAAAGTCAAAGGCCAGCTGGGGGTTGCCCACGTTCATCATGATCTTGGTTTTGATCTCAGGCAGAACGCCGCGCTGGATCTCGCTGATCTCGGTTTCCAGCAAACCATCGTAGATGTAGCCGGTATCACCTTCAGCGCAGCTGACGGTGACCAAGGTGCCTTCGGTCAGTTGTTCGGTGGCGTTGCCGCAGCCCACCACGGCCGGAATGCCCAGCTCGCGGGCAATGATGGCGGCGTGGCAGGTGCGTCCGCCGCGGTTGGTCACGATGGCGCTGGCGCGTTTCATCACGGGTTCCCAGTTCGGGTCGGTCATGTCGGTCACCAGCACATCGCCGGGCTGAACCTTGTCCATCTCGCTGATGTCTGATACCCGCCGCACCGGACCGGTCCCGATCTTTTGGCCAATCGCCCGGCCCTCGGCCAAGACTGTGCTTTTTCCCTTGAGCTTGTAACGCAGTTCTGGCGTGCCTTTGGCCTGGCTTTTCACGGTCTCGGGGCGTGCTTGCAAGATGTAGAGCAAGCCGTCGGTGCCATCCTTGCCCCACTCGATGTCCATGGGGCGGCCGTAATGTTGCTCAATCACCACCGCATAGCGGGCCAATTGCTCAACTTCATCATCGGTCAGGCTGTAGCGGTTGCGCAGTTCGGTGGGCACATCGGTGGTCTTCACCAGCTTGCCCGAGGCGGCTTTTTCTTCGGGGGTGGCGAACACCATTTCGATGAGCTTGGATCCCAGATTGCGACGGATTACGCTGCGGTTTCCAGCGGCCAACATGGGTTTGTGGACATAGAACTCGTCAGGGTTGACGGCACCCTGCACCACCGTTTCACCCAGGCCGTAGCTGGAGGTGATGAACACCACATCTTCAAAACCCGACTCGGTGTCGATGGTGAACATGACGCCTGCCGCACCCAGATCGGAGCGCACCATGCGCTGCACGCCCGCCGACAAGGCCACGTCGGCGTGGGCAAAGCCCTTGTGCACGCGGTAGCTGATGGCGCGGTCGTTGTAGAGCGAGGCGAACACCTCTTTCATCTTGTGCAGCACGTCCTCGATGCCTACCACATTGAGAAAGGTTTCCTGCTGACCGGCAAAAGAAGCATCTGGCAAATCTTCGGCTGTTGCCGAAGAGCGCACCGCAAACGAAGCCTCCGGGTTGCTGCCCTGCAGGCGCACAAACGCTTCCCGGATGGCTTGTT
>JBIKHW010000304.1:0-4237 GCA_044361935.1 Limnohabitans sp.
AGAGACCGGGCATGTCGAGCTTTGTGAGCGGGCCGATGATTTCGTGCACGTCACCACCCGAGCAGAAGTTGCCGCCCTCACCCGTGATGACCACGGCGTGGATGTCAGGTGCGTAGGGCAAGGCGCGGAAAAAGTCACGCAGTTCGGCGTACGAGTCAAACGACAACGGGTTCTTGCGCTCGGGGCGGTTCAGGCTCACCGTGGCCACACCGTCTTTGACGGCCAGCAAGAAATGCTCGGGCTGGTAGAGCGCCATGGGCTGGTTGTGGCGGGGCAGCTGGTGAGGCTGGCCGGGCAGGTAGCGTTGGGTCATTTTGTCTCCTTCGAATTTGTTGGGGTGCCGGACTTCAAGGTGCCCAGCAAGGCGTGCAGTTGTTCTTGTTGATTAACGGCCAGCGGCGAGAGCAGCTCGACCACCCAACCTTCGTGGGCTTGGGCCATGGCGGCAAATGCTTTGCGGCCAGCCTCGGTCAGGCTGACGGTGAAGGAGCGGCGGTCGCTGGCCTGCATTTGCCGCTGCACCAGTTGTTCTTTTTCGAGCTGGTCAACGATGGATGTGACGTTGCCACCCGTGACCATCATGCGGCGCGACAGCTCGCTCATCGACAAGCCTTGCGGCTCGCGCTCGAGCTGCGCCATCAAGTCAAAGCGCGGCAGCGTGATGTCAAACTGCTCACGCAAGCGTTGACGGATCGTGTCTTCGATGCGGGTGGTGGCCGAGAGCAGACGCAACCACAGGCGCAGCGAAGCGTGATGGTCTGCGTGTGCACGCACTTCCATGTCTGTGTCTGTGTCTTGTCGTGCACTCATGACACCAGCTCCCCACCATCGATCGCAATCGATTGGCCGTTGATCGCATCGCTGCCTGCTGCGCACAACCACAACACGCTTTGCGCCACTTCGTGCGGCTGCACCAGACGCTGCTGCGGGTTGCTGGCGGCCAAGGCTTGGCGCGCTTCGGCTTCGCTCTTTCCGGTTTTGCTCACGATGTTTTGCACCGCGTCGCGCACGATGTCTGTTTCGGTGTATCCGGGGCAAATCGCGTTCACCGTTACACCTTTGCGGGCCAACTCCAAGGCCAGCGCTTTGGTCAGACCCACCACACCGTGCTTGGCGGCCACATAGGCGCTCACATAGGCATAACCTTTGAGGCCTGCCGTGCTGGCGATGTTGACGATGCGCCCGGGCGTGCCCGCCTTCGCCGCTTCGAGCATGCCGGGCAGCACCGCCTGGATGCAGTGGTAAGTGCCCGTCAAGTTGACGTTCAGCATCTGCTGCCACATGGTGGCATCTGTCTTGGCAAAGGGCGCGCTGTGCGCCTGGCCCGCGTTGTTGACCAGAATGTTCACCGGGCCAAAACGGGCCTGCGCCTGCTGGACCGCCGCTTGCACCGCGTATTCATCGGCCACGTCCATGGGCGCGATCAGCACCACGACGTCGGACACTTGCGCACGCAGCGCCTCGGCCTGCGCTTGCAGCTTGTCTTGCGAGCGGCCACACAGGGTCAGGCGGCAACCCGCTTGCGCGAGCTGCAACGCGATGGCCGCGCCAATGCCCGCGCCCGCGCCGGTGATGAGGGCGTGTCGGCCTTGCAGTTCGAAGGCCATCTCAATCCCCCTTTGTCGCAGCCTGCTGGGCACGCTCGCGGGCGAAGCCTGCTTCGAGTTGGGTCTTGCCTGACACGTAGGCACGCGGCCAGGCGATGTCTTTGAATCCGATGCGCGCGGCTTCGGTCAAAGTCCAGGCCGGGTTGGCCAGGTGCGGGCGAGCCACGGCACACAGGTCGGCGCGGCCAGCGGCCAAGATGCTGTTGACGTGGTCGGCTTCACTGATGGCGCCCACTGCGATGGTGGCGATGCCCGCTTCCTGGCGAATGCGGTCTGCAAAGGGGGTTTGGTACATGCGGCCGTAGGTCGGCTTTTGCTGCGCACTGACCTGGCCCGACGAGCAGTCGATCATGTCGGCACCAGCGGCCTTGAATGCGCGGGCGATCTCGACCGCATCGGTGGGCGTGATGCCGCCTTCGACCCAGTCGTGCGCCGAGATTCGCACCGACATGGGCAGGTCTTTGGGCCAAGCAGTACGCACGGCGGCGAACACTTCGAACGGGTAACGCAGCCGGTTGGCGAGCGAGCCGCCGTACTCGTCTGTGCGATGGTTGGTCAGCGGGCTGATGAAGCTCGACAACAAATAGCCGTGGGCGCAATGCAGCTCCAGCCAGTCAAACCCGGCTTGGGCTGCGCGTTGGGTGCTGGCCACGAAATCGGCCATGACGCGGTCCATGTCGGCGCGGGTCATGGCGCGTGGCACATCGCCGTGCGGCAAATAGGGCTGCGCCGAGGCAGCCATCAATGGCCAGTTTCCCTCCGCATCGTCAGCGGGCACAGGCTGGTCCATGCCCGCGCCTTGCCAAGGGCGGCAGGTCGAGCCTTTTGGTCCGGCGTGGCCAATCTGTAACCCGATCTTCGCGTCAGACTTGGCATGCACCCAGTCCACGATCTTTGCAAAGTCAGCGGTCTGTTGGTCATTCCACAACCCCGGGCAGCCGTGCGTGATGCGCCCGTCGGCGCTGGGCGCGGTCATCTCAACCATCACCAGCCCGGCGCCCCCCATGGCGCGTGCGCCCAGGTGCACCAGGTGGTCGTCTCCCACGCGGCCGTCCACGGCCATGTATTGGGCCATGGGAGAAACCACGATGCGGTTTTTGAGCGTGACCGAGCGCTGTGTGTATGGGGTGAACATGGGCGGGCGAATGCCGGGGGTCGCGGTACGCCCTGCAAACCAGGCCTCGTAACCTTCCAGCCAGGCTTTGTCACGCAGACGCAAATTCTCGTGGCTGATGCGCTGGCTGCGCGTGAGCATGGAGTACATGAACTGCTCGGGCTCCAGCTGATCGCAATAACGCTCACCACAGACCTCGAACCATTCCATCGCGTTCCAGGCGGCGTTTTGCAAGCGGATCACGTCGATCTCGCGCACGGCTTGGTAATGTTTCAACACCTCTGGAATGCGGTCTGCGGTGTCGCCCAGCGCCTTGAACTGGCGCACCAGCTCGATGGCGTCTTCGAGCGCGAGCTTGGTGCCCGAGCCGATGGCAAAGTGCGCGGTGTGAACCGCGTCGCCCATCAGCACCACATGGCTGTTGCCGTTGAAGTGTGACCAGTTGGCGCACTTAACGCGCTGGAAGTTCAACCAGGCCGAGCCGCGAAGGTGACGGGCGTTGGTCATCAGCTTTTCGCCCTTCAGGTTTTTGGCAAAGAGCTTTTCACAGAATGCAATCGACGTGTCTTGGTCAGCTTTGTCCAGGCCGTGTGCAAGCCAGACGTGCTCGGGGCACTCAACAATGAAAGTGGAGGTCTGGTTGTCGAATTTGTAGACGTGCGCCTGAAACCAGCCATGTTCGGTCTTCTCGAACAAAAAGGTGAAAGCGTCGTATTGGCGGTTGGTGCCCAGCCAGATGAAGCGGTTGGGACGTGTGACGATATCGGGTTTAAAAATTTTAGGCGTTCGGCTGCGCACACGTGAGTTGACGCCATCACTGGCGATGATCAGATCGGCATCAGGAAAGTCCAAATCCGAGTTCACGTCCTGCTCGAACATGAGTTTGACGCCGACTTGTTCGCATCGTTCTTGCAGAATGTTCAGTAGTTTTTTGCGGCCAATGCCCACAAACCCGTGGCCACCCGAACGAATCACACGGTCCTTGAAGTGCAGCTCGATGTCATCCCAATGGTTGAAGGCCTGCTCCACTTCGGCTGCGGTCTCCATGTCCCACTGACGCATGTTTTCCAGTGTTTGATCCGAAAACACCACGCCCCAGCCGAAGGTGTCATAGGGCTTATTGCGCTCCACCACGGTGATGTCATGGTGCGGGCCGAGCTTTTTCATCAGCAACGCAAAGTACAAACCCGAAGGACCACCGCCAATACAGACAATTTTCATGTTCGTTCTCTTTGCTATAGACCACACAGACCATTGATTAAGGCCTATATATTTCAAACCTCAAGTATTGAGGCGAATGAAAAGTCGGTCAATCAGGGAGTAACCCGTAGAAAACGAAAGAACGAGAAAGAGGGAATGGTGCGTATATAGAAATGCTTTGCACAAAGCAAAACGCCCCACCGAACGGTGAGGCGTTTTGGGCTGTTAGAAGCCTGACAATGTCCTACTTTCACACGGGAACCCGCACTATCATCGGCGCTAAGTCGTTTCACTGTCCTGTTCGAGATGGGAAGGA
>JBIKHW010000305.1:0-4217 GCA_044361935.1 Limnohabitans sp.
CCGTGCGGGTGTGGGTGGGCATGCGGTGAACCACCCATCGGGCGCTGGTGATCAGGCCATCGCAGCCTTCTTTTTGCACACCCGGCAGGCCCGAGAGGAACTTGTCGGTCACGTCCTTGCCCAGGCCTTCTTTGCGGAAAGTCTTGCCGGGGATGACCAGGGTTTCGGTGCGGATCGGGGTTTTGCCGTCGGCTTTGAAGTAGCGCAACTCAAAAGTGGCCACTTCGGCGTCATGGATCTTGCCCATGTTGTGGTCCATGCGCACCACATCCAGCCATTCGGCATCGGGCGTGACCATGCGCCAGCTGGCCAGGTTGTCGAGGGCAGTGCCCCACAACACCGCTTTTTTGCCACCCGCGTTCATGGCAATGTTGCCGCCCACGCAGCTGGCCTCGGCCGATGTCGGATCCACCGCGAACACAAAACCACCGCGCTCGGCCGCATCGGCCACACGCTGGGTCACCACACCGGCTTCGGTGTAGATGGTCGGGATCTGGTGGGCGATGCCGGGCAGGTCGACCATCTCGACCTCGGTCATGGCCTCGAGCTTTTCGGTGTTGATGACCGCGCTCTTCCAGGTCAGCGGGATCGCGCCGCCGGTGTAACCCGTGCCGCCGCCTCGTGGGACGATGGTCAGGCCCAGCTCAATACATCCTTTGACCAGCCCCGCCATTTCAGTCTCGCTGTCGGGGGTCAGCACCACAAAGGGGTATTCCACGCGCCAGTCGGTGGCATCAGTCACATGGCTCACACGCGAGAGGCCGTCGAATTTGATGTTGTCCTTGGCCGTCAGACGCCCCAAGGTCTTCTGCACTTGGCCGCGCAGCTTGGCCATGCGGGTGAAACGCTCACTGAACTGCGTCACGGCTTGGGTGGCCATGGCCAAAAGTTGGCCCACCAAGGCATCGCGGGCCGCGTCAGCCTGGGGTGTACGGCGCTTTTGCACCTCACCCAAACGGTGCTGCAAGGCCTCGACCAGCAATTTGCGGCGGGCCGGGTTATCCAACAGGTCGTCTTGCAAATAGGGGTTGCGCTCGACCACCCAGATGTCACCCAGCACTTCATAGAGCATCCGAGCAGATCGTCCCGTGCCGCGCTCTTGTCTCAGCTGGTTCAGCAGATCCCAAGCCGACTCACCCAACAAACGCAGCACGATTTCACGGTCTGAAAAGCTGGTGTAGTTGTAAGGAATCTCGCGCAAGCGCGGCGCATCGGCGTCGGCTTGCATCAGAAGTTGGAGCGTGGTGGGTGCATTCATGGGTGTGGCGCAGTCAATGGCGTCGCTGAAGACGCTGTCAGCCAGACCCGAAACCAATGTCAAACCGGCTGAGGCTGAATGTTACCGCAGTGCAACAAACACGCGCCCGGGGTGGGGGCACCTGTCGCCTGGGGGTCTGGTCTCATGGAAAGTCCGGGTTGTCACAACGGCTTCATGCCGTTTTAATACCTCCGTCATCTTCAAAAGGCACAGTCCATGAGAATCCTTGTTCTTTTGAACACTCGGTTTTCACGTTCTAAGCCAATTTCACAGGAATCACCATGAAACTCAAACTCACACTGTCGGCCTTGACCTTGGGCCTGGCCAGCTTGTCCGCCCAGGCCCAAACCGAAATTCAATGGTGGCACTCTATGGGTGGCGCCTTGGGCGAATGGGTCAACGACCATGCCAAAGACTTCAATGCCAGTCAGTCCCAGTACAAAATCGTGCCCACGTTCAAGGGCAGTTATGACGAGTCCATGACGGCGGCCATCGCCGCCTTCCGCGCAGGCAATGCCCCACACATCCTTCAGGTGTTTGAAGTGGGCACCGCCACCATGATGGCCAGCAAAGGCGCCATCGTGCCAGTTGGCAAAGTGATGGCTGACGCAGGCGTCAAATTTGAACCCAAAAACTATGTGCAAGCGGTGGCGGGTTACTACACTGCGCCCAATGGCCAGATGTTGAGCTTCCCCTTCAACAGCTCAACCACGGTCTTCCACTACAACAAAGACGCCTTCAAGGCCGCAGGTCTTGACCCAGAAAAACCACCAAAAACCTGGCCTGAAGTGGCGCTGGCCGCAGGCAAGCTCAAGGCATCCGGCCACAAATGCCCCTTCACCACCAGCTGGGTGAGCTGGACACAGCTGGAAAGCTTCTCGGCCTGGCACAACACCGAGTTCGCATCCAAAGGCAACGGCATGCGCGGCATCGATGCACGCCTGACTTTCAACAGCCCCTTGCACGTTCGCCACATTGAAAACTTGGCCAACATGTCCAAAACCGGCTTGTTTGTCTACAAAGGCCGGGGCAATGCGGCCGATGCCGTGTTTGTCTCTGGCGAATGCGCCATGACGACGGGCAGCTCTGCCCTGTACGGCAACATCAAGCGCAATGCCAAGTTCGCCAGCGGCATCAGCACATTGCCTTATTACCCTGACGTGACCGGAGCCCCCCAAAACACCGTCATCGGTGGCGCCAGCCTGTGGGTGATGTCGGGCAAAAAGGCCGACGAATACAAAGGCGTGGCCCAGTTCTTTGCCCACCTGTCCAAGCCCGAAGTGGACGCACGCAGCCACCAGCGCACTGGCTACCTGCCTTTGACACCCGCCTCATTCGAAATGACCGAAAAATCGGGCTTCTACAAGCAAAACCCCGGCACCGACGTGTCGGTCGAGCAGATGATCCGCAAGACCACCGAGAAGTCACGCGGCATCCGTTTGGGCAATTTTGTGCAGATCCGCACTATCAACGACGAGGAACTCGAACAGGTCTGGGCTGGCAAGAAAGCGCCCAAAGAAGCCCTGGATGCCGCAGTCAAGCGTGGCAACGAGCAACTCGAGCGCTTCCAAAAAGCCAACAAGTGAGCCCGCGCCCCGGGCCGCCTGCCCGGGTCTTGTCTTGAAAGCAGGGGCCACGCGCCCCTGCTTTTTGAGCTTTTGTGGCTCGCCTAAACTCTCCCCCTATGGAAAAACGCGTTCGATTTCAGTCCCGCTGGTTGCCCTGGATGCTGGTGGCCCCCCAAATGGCCATCGTGCTGGTGTTCTTTTTTTGGCCCGCTGGGCAGGCGCTTTACCAAAGCGTATTGTCGCAAGACGCTTTTGGCCTGAGCACCGAATTTGTCGGCATGGAGAACTTCGAGCGCCTGTTTGCTGACAGCACTTACATTGAATCCTTCAAGACCACTGCGTTGTTTTCTGTGTTGGTGGCTTTTTTTGGCTTGAGCATTTCGCTCGTGCTGGCCGTGATGGCCGACCGGGTGCTCAAAGGCGCGGCCATTTACAAAACCTTGCTGATTTGGCCTTACGCCGTGGCGCCTGTGGTGGCGGGCGTCCTGTGGTTGTTCATGTTCGCCTCGCCCATGGGGGTGATCGCCTTTTACCTGCGCTCGGTGGGCATTGAGTGGAACCACCTGCTCGATTCGGGCCACGCCATGACGCTGATCGTGGTGGCAGCCGTTTGGAAGCAAATCTCTTACAACTTCCTGTTTTTTCTGGCGGGGCTGCAGTCCATCCCCAAATCGCTGTTGGAAGCGGCCGCCATTGACGGGGCCAGCCCTTGGCACCGCTTTTGGACCATCGTGTTCCCGCTGTTGTCGCCCACCACGTTTTTCCTTCTGGTCATCAACGTGGTGTATGCCTTTTTTGACACCTTCGGTATTGTCGACGCCACCACCCAAGGCGGCCCCGGTAAAGACACGGCCATTTTGGTCTACAAGGTTTATTACGACGGCTTCAAGGCACTGGACATGGGCGGCTCGGCCGCGCAGTCGGTCATCTTGATGCTGATCGTGGTGGCGCTGACAGTGGTGCAGTTCCGTTTTGTTGAGAAAAAAGTCCAGTACTGAGCCCGCCCCATGATTGAAAAACGCCCCGGCCTCACGGTCCTGTCCCACCTGGTGCTGATCCTGGGGGTGGTGATCGTGGCCTTCCCGCTGTACCTGACCTTTGTCGCCTCAACCCAAAGCGCCGCCGAGATCGCCCAATCGGTGCCCATGTCCATGTGGCCCGGCAGCCACGCCTTAGAGACCTACAAAACCGCCTTGTTTGGCGGCGAAACCAGTGCCGGCAGCCGCATCCCGGCGGCCGCGCCCATGATGTGGGTCAGCCTGGTCAGTGCGCTGGTCATTGCCATTGGCAAGATCATCATCTCTTTGTTGTCAGCCTTTGCCATCGTGTATTTCCGTTTTCCGCTGCGCAACTTGGTGTTCTGGATGATTTTTGTCACCCTGATGCTGCCA
>JBIKHW010000049.1:0-13624 GCA_044361935.1 Limnohabitans sp.
GATCACGCTCTGGAAGTCGCGCACCATCATGGGGTAGGGGTGCGGGCCCGCCACGGTGCCGATGATGTAGAAGGTGTTGTCCACGTTGGCCACCCAGTCGCGCATGGCTTCGTTCAGGGCGTCTTTGAGCGTCTTGCTGCCCGACTCCACGGGTACCACCGTGGCGCCCAAGAGCTTCATGCGGTAGACGTTGGGGCTTTGGCGTTTCACGTCTTCAGCGCCCATGTACACCACGCATTCCAGGCCGTAGCGGGCGCAGATGGTGGCGGTGGCCACGCCGTGCTGGCCCGCACCGGTCTCGGCAATGATGCGCGGCTTGCCCATGCGCTTGGCCAACATGGCCTGGCCGATGGTGTTGTTGATCTTGTGGGCGCCTGTGTGGTTCAGGTCTTCGCGCTTCAAGAAGATTTGTGCGCCACCCATCTCACGGCTCATGCGGGCCGCATGGTAAACGGGCGAGGGGCGGCCCACAAAGTGCGCCAACTCCGACTTGAATTCGGCGATGAAGGTCGGGTCGTGCTGGTACTGGGCGTAGGCGGCTTTGAGCTCGTTGATGGCGTGGGTCAGGGTTTCGCTGACGAAACTGCCGCCATAGATGCCGAAATGGCCTTTGAGGTCGGGTTGTTGGTAATCGAACATGGTGCTAGCTCAGGTTAGGGGCGGGGCCGATCGTTGCTTGCAGTGCTGAGCGCTGCAAAGGGGGGCGAGGCCAGCCCGGGGAATGCTTTAAAAGGGGAGTGCGTTGTCTGCGGTGCGCACCGCCTGGACAAACTGCCGCATTTTGTCGGCATCTTTGAGGCCCTTGCCTGCTTCGATGCCGGAGCTCACGTCAACGGCCAGAGACAGGCCGTGCGTGCGCAGTGCTCGAATGCCATCGCCCACGTTTGCAGGTGTGAGTCCACCAGACAAAACGAGGTGAGCATTGACGTTTGGTGGCAGGAGTGACCAATGGAATGTTTTTCCGCCGCCGCCGTATCCGTCGACATGTGCGTCGAGCAAGAGGGCTTGGGCTGCGTGATGAATATGGGCAAATTCTAGCAAGTCGAAGTCATGGACCTCGGACAGGGGGATTCGGGCAGCTTTGAGGTGGGGGCGGCCTGTGCGCCGCGACATATCTTGGCAAAAGTCGGCCGATTCGTCTCCATGGAATTGCAGCAATGCGCCGGGAACGGCCACGCAAGCCGCCTCGATGCGCTCAGGCGTTTCGTTGACGAAGAGCAGCACGGGTGTCACAAAAGCAGGCAACAGGCGAGCCAGCTCGGCCGCGCGTTCGATGCTCACGCTGCGCGGACTGGGCGGGTAAAGCACAAAACCGATGGCGTCGGCACCTAAGGCGCAGGCGGCCAGCACATCGGCCTCGCGGGTGAAGCCACACATCTTGATGCGCGTGCGTTGCTGCGGGGCGGGGCTGGCGGTCGTGTGGTTGGCTGTGTTGCTTGGGCTCATGGCAACCAATCAAAAGCGGGTGTGGTGTCGGGCAGGCCCCATTCCGGGCTGTAGATGGGTCCAGCGAAGTACAGGCCATCAGGAGAAAACGTGGGCGCTGCGGCGTCGCGGCTTTTGGCCAACAAGACCTCGCGCATCCAGTCGGGCGACTGGTTGCCCTGGCCGATGGTCACCAAGCAGCCCATGATGTTGCGGATCATGTGGTGCAAAAAGGCGTTGCCTTCGAACTCAAAGCGCCAATACGCGCCGTGCCGGGTGATGCCGATGTGCCGCAGCGTTTTGACGGGCGACAAGGCTTGGCAGCTGCTTGCCCGAAAGGATGAAAAATCGTGCTCACCCAACAGATGCTGGCAGGCCTCGCGCATGGGTGCTTCGGCCAGTGGGCGGTACACCCAGCCCACGCGGCCCGCCTCCAAGCTTGGGCGCACGATCGAGTCCAGCACAACATAGATGTAGCGCCTTCCTGTGGCGCTGGCGCGGCAATGGAAGGTCTCGGGCACAACCTGCGCCCATTGCACCGCGATGTCGGAGGGCAAATAGCGGTTGGTGCCGCGCACCCAGGAATGGGTGTCGCGCTCCAGGTGGGTGTCAAAGTGCACCACCTGCATGAGGCC
Organism: Limnohabitans sp.; assembly: GCA_044361935.1. GTDB lineage: Bacteria > Pseudomonadota > Gammaproteobacteria > Burkholderiales > Burkholderiaceae_C > Limnohabitans_A. Next base: position 2,061 of record JBIKHW010000049.1, read on the forward strand.
GTGCACGCCCGCATCGGTGCGGCCCGCGCACAAGGTGCTGACACGGGGCACATCGCCAAACTGGGCCAGGGCTTTTTCGAGTTTGTCCTGAATGGTCAGGCCTGTGGCCTGACTTTGCCAGCCCTGGTAAGCCGTGCCCGAATAGCATACGCCCAGGGCCAACCTCACCGGATTTGGCCGAGCTGTTGTATGGCCTTGGCTTTTAGATCACCGCTGGAGGAGGAGATCACAGACAAAATCAAGGCTCTAGCCAAGTCTTTGTCACCTTTGGCGGACAGCTGTGCGGCCAGGTTCAGCTTGCTCCGTTCTGTGTCATTGGCGGTCGATTCGATGGTCGGGATCGCCTGGGCCACGCTGGGTGACACATAGGTGTGCATCTGTGCGGGGGCCTGATCAGCTGCCGGAGGATGCGGCTGCAAGTTCAGGTCGATCGACGCGATGTCATTGGGCATGCCTGTACTTCCCATGGGCATTTTCATGGTCGGGTGGGTGCTGTGGGGGGCTATGTCATCGTAAGAGGGGGCGTAGACCGTTTGTGGTTCGCTCGACTTCCTGCGGACCCAGAACACAAACAACAAAATCATGGTCAGCAATGCCGCTGCCCATGTCCAAATTTGCTTGTTGTCTTTTAATTCCTTGAGCAAAGTCGCATAACCAGTGTTGTCCTGAACTGGCGTCGTCGCGCTGATAACGGCAGATGGGGCGGTGCTTGAACTGGCTATTACTACTGGCTGATTCTTGGTCAGTGCCTCCAGGTCCTGTAGATTTTTGTTCAGTTCGGCCAGTTGGGTTGCGGTGTCCTTGGCTTCTTGCTCAGCTGCCAACTTGGCTTCCGCACTGTTATTTTTGATCCCGGATTTAGACAGTGTCAGTTTGTCTTGTTGGAGATTGGCAGTGGTTTCTTGGGTTGCTTCGGTCCCCACTTTTCCTGACATTTCGCGGCTTGTTTTGTTGTCTACCAACAAGGCAGACTGTGCCAGTCGTTGTGCATACGCTGCGAAATCTCGGGCCTGGGAGAGCACCATTTTTCGCGCTTGTGCGCGTGGGATTTTTAGCGCTTCAGAGGTGTTGGGGATCCGGATGACCGCGCCGGCCTTTACCAGGTTGACATTGCCCTGAATGAATGCATCTGGGTTGGCTTCAAGCATAGCCAAAAGCATTTGGTCCAGAGAAACATTGGACGCCATATGTCGCAAAGCCAAACGCGAAGCCGTGTCGCCCGTTTTGACTTGAAGGCTGGTCTCGTTGACAGACCCTGATGCAGAGGATGTCTCGGGGCGAGCTGAAATTGCAGGAGTGTCCAATGGAGCGAGCTTGGCTGAAGCGGGGGGTACTGAATTGTCTGTAGGTGCGAACCGGTAAACAGGAATGTTTTTCTCATTGACGGTCACGCTTGTGGCGTTGAGACCTTCAGGCAATGGGGCCGTTTGAGCAGCTCGGATGACTGGCACTGTCGATGGCACCGAAGAGGCTGCAGATGGCAGTGGGGCCAACTTAGGAGGTGGCGTGAATGTGTCAGATGGACCGGAGACAACGGCCTTGTCATTGACTGAATTTAAAAGCAATGCGTAATTTTTAACCAGTCGGCCTGTGGCCCACTTCGTCTCCAAGATAAGGTCAATGAAATTTTCTCGGACAGGCAATTGGCCATTCAGTGCAATGAAGCGTGCCCCGTTGCTGCGCGTTTGCAAGGTCGCTGTCATACCCACGAGCGCAGGGTTGTATTCCATTCCGGCTTGATTGAAGCTGTTGGGTGAAGCCAATTGGGTCTGCAGAGTGCTCAGCTGCTCGGCAGTGGCTTGTGCTATTTCAACTTCTGCACGCAATGGCTCGCCAATGCCAGAAAAAATTTGAAGTCGACCCAGATCTAGAGCCGATGCGGGAATGACCCATAGAGAAAAAACCAAAGCACACAAGGCTTTTATTCGGAGCTTGTTTTCTGTTTGGTGGTTGGTTTGACCCATGAGTTTCCCAATAATTGTTGTTGTGTGGATGTCAAGTATCAAGCGTCCAGCAAGATACGGAGCATGCGGCGCAGCGGCTCGGCTGCACCCCACAGCAATTGATCACCAATGGTAAAGGCGCCAATATACTCCGGTCCCATGGCCAACTTGCGTATACGTCCCACAGGGATGGTCATGGTGCCGGTCACCGCAACGGGTGTCAAGTCTTTGATAGTCGATTCTCTGGTATTTGGAATCACTTTGACCCACTCATTGTCGGCTGAGATCATGGCTTCGATGTCGGCCACGGGCACATCTTTTTTCAGCTTGAACGTCAGGGCCTGACTGTGGCAGCGCATGGCGCCCACACGCACGCAAAAACCGTCCACCGGGATGGCTGCAGAGCCAAAAGCTTCACCCATGCCCAAAATCTTGTTGGTTTCGGCCATGCCTTTCCACTCTTCTTTGGACATGCCGTTTCCCAAATCCTTGTCGATCCAGGGGATCAATGAGCCACCCAGCGGCACACCAAAGTTGGTGGTCTCGGCAGCCGTCAAGGCGCGTTGCTTGGCCACCACCATGCGGTCGATTTCCAAAATGGCGCTCTTGGGGTCGTCCAGCAAGGCTTTGACTTCGGCGTTCAGGGTGCCGTATTGGGTCAGCAACTCGCGCATGTGCTGTGCGCCGCCACCCGAAGCGGCTTGGTAAGTCTGGGTGCTCATCCACTCAACCAGACCGGCTTTGTAGAGGGCTCCCACGCCCATCAGCATGCACGAGACGGTGCAGTTGCCGCCCACCCAGTTCTTGCCACCTTGGGTCAGGGCGTTTTTGATGACAGGCATGTTGACCGGATCGAGGATGATCACGGCGTCTTTTTCCATGCGCAGGGTCGACGCGGCGTCGATCCAGTGGCCATTCCAGCCGGCAGCGCGCAGCTTGGGGAAGACTTCGGAGGTGTAGTCGCCGCCTTGGGCGGTGATGATGATCTCGCAGCGCTTGAGCTGCTCGATGTCGAAAGCGTCTTGCAGCGTAGTTTCGTTCTTGGCCATCGAGGGGGCTTGGCCACCCGAGTTGGACGTGGAGAAGAACAGGGGCTCAATCAGGTCAAAGTCTTTTTCTTGAATCATGCGGTCCATCAAGACCGAGCCGACCATGCCGCGCCAGCCGACCAAACCTACCAACTTGCTCATATCAACGCCCTTTCAGTTTTTAAAAACAGTGTCAGACCAGACTGTTTGCCCGGCTCGTCTGGCCGGGGGGCGCACGACGAACCAGACTGGATCAGCCCTTAATGGTCGTGGTTTTTGTGAAGACAGCACCCGCAGCAACCCCCACCGGGACGGTGTTGGCTCGGTTCATAGAGAACAAACTGGGTACAGACATAGCATCAGATTATAGCGATTGCCCTTGTGTGCCCCTGAATGCACAACGGTGGTGTCGGCGGTTGACCTGCGTGTAAACCCTTTGTCTTCAGGGTGTTGCGGCTGTCTATACTTTTCGCAAGGAAAAAACATGACTTCACAGCAATTGATCTTGAGTTTGGTGCTGGCCACCATGGTGTTTTCGGTGTCGCTGGAATTGCGCATCGAGGACTTTCGGCGGGTCGCTCGAGCCCCAAAGGCTGTGCTGTGCGGCCTGATTCCGCAATTCATATTGCTGCCGGTGGGCACCTGGCTGGCCACGCTGGTGCTGGATTTGCCCGCCAACGTCGAGGCGGCCATGATTTTGGTGGCGGCCTGCCCGGGTGGCAGCCTGAGCAATGTGGTGACCCACATGGGGCGGGGCAACACGGCGCTGTCGGTCAGCATTTCTGCCGTGGCCAGTTTGATTGCGCTGTTTGCCACGCCCTTCAACTTCAGTTGGATGATCGCGGCCAACCCTGAAACCGCCTCTTGGTTGCGAGAGCTGTCGATCGACCCGTCTGGCATTTGGCTGAGTTTGTTGATGGTCTTGGGCATTCCGCTGGCGCTGGGTCTGCTGTTCTCGCACCGCCTGCCGCTTCTCACACAACGCATACGCAAGCCGCTGGGCAACTTCGCCTTGGGCGCTTTGATTTTGTTCATCGTGGCCGGGCTCATCAAGGAGCGGCAGCTGCTGACGCTGGGCCTCTTGCCCACCTTCTTGATTGTGGTGCTGCACAACGCCAGCGGCCTGTTTTTGGGTTGGGCCACAGCCAAGTCCATGGGCATGGTCGAGCGCGACCGCAGGGCCATCATGATCGAAGGCGGCATGCAGAACTCGGGCCTGGCACTGGGCATCATTGCCTTGCAGTTTGGCAGCGATCTGGGCATGGTCACCCTGGCCAGCCTGTGGGGCATTTGGCACATCGTCAGCGGCTTGGGACTGGCTTTTTATTGGAAGAGAAAAGATGCTCGATTGCTTGATTAAGAACGGCACCGTGGTGGACGGCACGGGCGCGCCCGCCCGTGTGGCCGATGTGGGTGTGCGCGGAGGCCGCATTGTGGCTGTGGGCCAGGTGGACGAACCCGCCTTGCAAACCGTGGACGCCACAGGCCTGTGGATCACACCCGGTTTTGTGGACATCCACACCCACTACGACGGACAAGTGACTTGGGACGAGTGCTTCACCCCCAGCATATACCATGGCGTGACCACGCTGCTGATGGGCAACTGCGGGGTGGGTTTTGCGCCCAAACGCCCGGGCCACGAGGGTGACCTGATCAAGCTGATGGAGGGCGTGGAAGACATTCCGGGCGCTGCGCTGCACGAGGGCATCCGCTGGAACTGGGAAAGCTTTCCGCAGTACATGGACGCGCTGGCCGTCACGCCGCGCAGCCTGGACTATTTGGTGCAGGTGCCGCACGATCCCTTGCGCATGTATGTGATGAAGGAACGCGCCCTGGCCCATGAGCAGGCCACGGCGCAAGACATCGAGGCCATGCGTTCGTTGTTGCGCGAAGCCCTGCAGGCCGGTGCCGCCGGGTTCAGCACCGGGCGCAGCGACAACCACCGCACTTCCGAGGGCAAGGATACACCTGCTGCGAATGCGGGCAACGACGAATTGACGGGTCTGGCCCAAGCCTTTGAGGGGCTAAACCACGGCGTGGTGCAGATCGTGAGCGACTTCAACCTGCTCAACGGCCCCGATCAGTTCGATGCCGAGTTCGACAGCGTTGAAGCGCTGGCGCGGGCCAGCGGCAAGCCGGTGTCCATGACCTGGCTGCAGCGCGACCCGGGCGGCGAGCAGTACCTGAAGATCCAGCAGCGGGTCGAAGCGGCGGTGCAGGCGGGCCTACCCTTGTACATGCAGACGGCGGTTCGGGGCATTGGCGTGCTCAACGGGCTGGACGCGAGTTTTCACCCCTTCATGGGTTTTCCGTCTTACAAAGAGGTGGCGCATTTGCCTTTGGCAGTGCGTGCCCAGGCGCTGCGCGATCCGGCGCGCAAGACCCGCATCTTGTCGGAAAAGTCCGAGCGGCTGGCTGGCGACGGCAGCGCCATTCCGCCGCTGGTGGACATCTTGTTGGCCAAGATCGACCTCATCAGCGGCCGCATGTTCGCGCTGGAGGACACGCTCAACTACGAACCCTCGGTGATGCAGAGCTTTTTGGTGCGGGCCAAGCAGGCTGGCATCACGCCGCTGGAGGCGATTTACGACCACCTGAGTGCAGGACAAGGCAATGGCCTGATTTATTTCCCGATCTTCAACTACAACGAGGGCTCGCTCGACACGGTTCGCCGCATGCTGGCCCACCCCAGAGCGCTCAGTAGTCTGAGCGATGCGGGTGCCCATGTGGGGACGGTATGTGATGCCAGCTTTCCGACCTTCATGCTGACCCATTGGGTCAGGGACCGGGGGCGGGACGCGATCCCACTCGAAACAGCGGTGGAGATGCTCACGAGCCGCAATGCCCGGTACCTGGGCTTGTCAGACCGGGGCGTGATCGCGCCGGGCATGCGAGCCGACCTGAACGCCATCGACCCCAAGCGCCTGAGTGTGGGCCTGCCACGACTGGTGCGCGACTTGCCTGCAGGCGGCAAGCGCTTTGTGCAAAAGGCTGAAGGTTATGTGGCCACCTGGGTGGCGGGCGAGCAGGTGCAGCGTGAAGGCGAGATCACCGCGGCCCGCCCGGGGCGTTTGGTGCGGATGGGTCAAGCCTAAGGGCGCTTAAAAAAACAAAGCCCGGACACCTTCTCGGGCGCCGGGCTTTGTCGTTAGCGGCGTTGGATCAACCCAGCGCTTTGACCACCGCATCACCCATTTGCGCGGTGCCCACCTTGGTGGTGCCTTCGCTGTAAATATCGCCCGTGCGCAGGCCTTGGGCCAGCACCTTTTGAACAGCCGCTTCGATGCGCTGAGCAGCTTCGGGCTGGTTCAGGCTAAAGCGCAGCATCATGGCGGCTGACAAGATGGTCGCCAGTGGGTTGGCGATGCCTTTGCCCGCGATGTCGGGGGCGCTGCCGTGGCTGGGCTCGTACAGGCCTTGGTTCTTGGTGTTCAGGCTGGCCGATGGCAGCATGCCAATGGAGCCCGTGAGCATGGAGGCTTCGTCAGACAAGATGTCGCCAAACATGTTGCCGGTGACCACCACGTCAAAGCGCTTGGGCTCTTTGACCAGTTGCATGGCGGCGTTGTCCACGTACATGTGGTCGAGTGCGATGTCGGGGTACTCTTTGCCCACTTCGGTGACCACGTCTTTCCAGAACTGGAAGGTCTCGAGCACGTTGGCTTTGTCCACGCTGGTCACGCGGCCTTCGGTGCCTGCCGCTTTGCGCTTGCGGGCGGCCTGGAAGGCCACATGCGCGATGCGCTCGATCTCGGGCTTGGAGTAGCGCATGGTGTCGAAGGCTTCTTCCGAGCCGGGGAAGTGGCCATCGGTCGCGATGCGGCGGCCGCGTGGCTGGCCAAAGTAGATGTCGCCCGTGAGCTCGCGGATGATCAGGATGTCCAGGCCCGAGATCAACTCGGGCTTGAGGCTGGACGCGCCCACCAGTTGCTCGTAGCAAATAGCGGGGCGGAAGTTGGCGAACAGGCCCATGTTTTTGCGCAAGCCCAAAATCGCTTGCTCTGGGCGCAGGGGCCGGTCGAGCTTGTCGTATTTCCAGTCGCCCACCGCACCAAACAGCACGGCATCACTGTCCATGGCCAGCTTGAGCGTGGCTTCGGGCAAGGGGTGGCCAAAGGCGTCATAGGCCGCGCCGCCAACTAAGGCGGTTTCCATCTCGAATTTCAGGTCGAGCGTGTTGAGGACTTTGACGGCTTCAGCGACGATTTCGGTGCCGATGCCATCACCGGGGAGGACTGCGATTTTCATGAAAGTTCCAGAGTTCTTTAGGTGTTGACGGCGGTATGTGCCAGCCAGGGCTTGGTGGCCAAGCGCTCGGCTTCATAGGCCTTGATCTTGTCGGCGTGGCGCAGGGTCAGGCCGATGTCGTCCAGGCCGTTGAGCAGGCAGTACTTGCGGAAGGCTTGCACTTCAAACGGAATTTCTTCGCCTTGGGGGCGCACCACAACCTGGCGCTCTAGATCGACGGTGAGCTCGTAGCCGGGGAAGGCCGCCACTTCGTCGAACAGTTGGGCGACCACGGCTTCGGGCAGCACGATGGGCAGCAGGCCGTTTTTGAAGCAGTTGTTGAAGAAGATGTCTGCAAAGCTGGGCGCGATCACACAGCGAAAGCCGTATTGATCGATGGCCCAAGGCGCGTGTTCGCGGCTGGAGCCACAACCGAAGTTTTTGCGGGCCAGCAGGACTTTGGCGCCTTTGTAGCGCGGCTGGTTCAGCACAAAGTCGGGGTTAGGCTTGCGGGTGGACTCGGGCATGCCAGGCTCGCCCTTGTCGAGGTAGCGCCATGCGTCGAACAGGTTGGGGCCAAATCCCGTCTTGCGGATCGACTTGAGGAACTGCTTGGGGATGATGGCGTCGGTGTCCACGTTGGCGCGGTCCATCGGGGCCACGATGCCTTTGAGGAGGGTGAATTTTTGCATGTTGTGATTCCTCGAACGCTTCAGGCGAATTTGCGAACGTCAACAAAGTGGCCGTGCACCGCCGCAGCGGCGGCCATGGCGGGGCTGACCAAATGGGTGCGGCCACCCGCGCCCTGACGGCCTTCAAAGTTGCGGTTGCTGGTGGAGGCGCAGCGCTCGCCGGGCTCCAGACGGTCGGCGTTCATGGCCAGGCACATGGAGCAGCCGGGCTCTCGCCACTCAAAGCCTGCGGCCTTGAAGATTTCGTGCAGGCCTTCGGCTTCGGCTTGGGCTTTGACCAAACCCGAGCCGGGCACGACCATGGCCAACTTGACGTTTTTGGCGACCTTTTGGCCGAGCTTTTTGACCACGGCCGCAGCTTCGCGCATGTCTTCGATGCGGCTGTTGGTGCACGAGCCGATGAAGACCTTGTCGATGGTGATGTCGGCCAGTGCCTTGCCGGGCTGCAGACCCATGTAAGTCAGAGCGCGTTCAATGGCGTCGCGCTTGACGTCGTCTTTTTCTTTGTCGGGATCAGGCGTTTGGCCGTCGATGCCCAGCACCATTTCGGGCGATGTGCCCCAAGTGACTTGCGGCACGATGGCAGTGGCGTCCAGCTCCACCACGGCGTCAAAGTGTGCACCGGGGTCGGACTGCAAGGTCTTCCAGTAGGCCACGGCGTGGTCCCACTCGACACCCGTGGGCGAGAGCAAACGGCCTTTGACGTATTCGATGGTTTTGTCGTCCACCGCCACCAGGCCCGCGCGTGCGCCGCCTTCGATGGCCATGTTGCAGACCGTCATGCGGCCTTCCATAGAAAGGCTGCGGATGGCTGAGCCTGCGAATTCGATGGTGTAGCCGGTGCCGCCCGCGGTACCGATCTTGCCGATGATGGCCAGCACGATGTCTTTGCCCGTCACGCCTTTGGCCAAGGTGCCTTCGACCTTGATGAGCATGTTCTTGGCTTTTTTGGCCAAGAGGGTTTGGGTGGCCATGACGTGTTCGACCTCGGAGGTGCCGATGCCGTGGGCCAATGCACCAAATGCGCCGTGGGTGGAGGTGTGTGAATCGCCGCAGACCACGGTCATGCCGGGCAGGGTGGCGCCGTTTTCAGGGCCAATGACGTGCACGATGCCTTGGCGCTTGGACAGGAAGGGGAAGAATGCCGCAGAGCCGTATTCCTTCATGTTGGCATCGAGCGTGGTGATTTGCTCTTTGCTGATCGGGTCGGTGATGCCGTCGTAGCCCAGTTCCCAGCCGGTGGTAGGGGTGTTGTGGTCAGCGGTGGCCACAATGGAGCTGACACGCCAGACCTTGCGGCCAGCTTGGCGCAGGCCTTCAAATGCTTGGGGACTGGTGACTTCGTGCACCAAGTGGCGGTCGATGTAGAGAACGGAGGTGCCGTCTTCTTCGGTGTGGACGACGTGTTCGTCCCAGATCTTGTCGTAGAGGGTGCGTGCCATGGAGCTTCCTTGCTGTGCAACCGGACATTTTATGCGGATACACAAAGAGCGAGCTGACATAAGTGACAACTCAGGGGGTTCCTTAGTGGGCGCTTGCTCAGCTCACAGGCAGCCAGATGCTCGGCTTTGGGCCTGCTTATAGTTCTTCCACGCGCCGGGGGGGGTAGCTGTCCCAGGATTGGCAGCCCGGGCAATGCCAAAAGTGTTCTTTGGCTTCAAAACCACAAGCGGCGCAGCGGTAACGTGCTAAGGGTTTGGTGGCGTTTTCCAGAGTTTTTTGCACTGGTGTCGGTAACTCGCCGACTTCGTTTCTGGCCCCATTAAGCCATCTGCTGGCAGCCATCATGGAGGGGTGGTTTTGCAGATGTTCCAAATAGCGCTGCAAGGTGCTGGCATCACCTGTGGCGGTCGAATTCGGCTGGTGGGTTTCCAGTGCTGTGATTGCATCCAGCACATCGATACAGGGATGGCGCAGGTAATGGGCTTGCAGCAAGGTGCTGGCGCTGGCTGCCTTGTCGCAGGCCAGGGCCGCTTGCGCAAAGCTGGCAGCGGCCAATGGTGCGGCCATGTCGTTGTGCTCAAACAAGGCCAACAAGGTGTCGAATGCGGCGGTTGCCTGGCCTTGGCTCAGCTGCAATTGCCCCATCAACAGCCGTGGCCTGGCGGCGCGGGGGTGGGCTTGCAGGGCTTGGGCCAATGTGTCCAGCGCTTTGTTGCTGTCACCCTTTTGCACCGCCTCGCGGGCCAACTCGCATTGGTAATGCGCTAGGCGAATGCCAAAGTCAGCTTCCCCAGACTTTTCGAGTAAACGGGCCACTGCTGCCGCTTCTGGCCACTCGCGTGAGCGTTCGTAAATGGCCATGCGGGCCAGTCGGGCTTGGCCTTCGTAAGAAGTGCCCTCGAGCTTGCGCAGTGCTTCTTCGGCGCGGTCCAGTAAACCCGCTTTCAAATAATCGAGCGCCAACCCATGCTGTGCCCTTTGCCGGTCGGCGTGGCTGATGTCGGCACGCGAGAGCAGGTGTTCATGCACCCGCACCGCCCGGTCGTACTCACCCCGGCGGCGGAACAAATTGCCTAGGGCAAAGTGCAACTCTGAGGTGTCAGGGTCGTTTTGCACCGCCTCAATGAAAGCATCAATGGCCTGGTCTTGCTGCTCGTTGAGCAAGTGGTTCAGACCTTTGAAATAGGCGCGGGGTGCTTGCCGGTTGGCGATGCGCATTTGGCGCAAGTCCAGACGTGACGCAATCCAGCCCAACGTAAAGGCCGTGGGCAGTCCCAGCAAAATCCAGGTCAGGTCAAACTCCACGGGAGACCTCGGTTGGTGGTGTGATTTCTGCAGAAATGATAGGGGCTTTTTTGACCGACTGACGCTCGCGCCACCAGCGGGGCACCATGCCCAAAACACCCACAACCAAGCCGATCGCGAAAGCTGCCAGCACCACCATCACCGTGGGGGCCGATATATAAGTGCCGAAAAAGAAATTGACGCGGGTTTCTTGCTGGTTGTTCAGCGCAAAAGCAAACAGGGTGAAAAAAACTGCCGCTTTCAGTAGCCACTGAAGCAGCCGGAGCAATCGTTTCATGTGCAGACCTTGGAAGCTGGCATGATTTTAAAGCCCAAGGTCCAAGCGCCAGGTTGGGGTTGCTCAAGCAAGCCGTTCAACCATCGGCTGAAATTCATCGGGCTTGAACCGGTGTCGTGAGGGCGGTAAGCGCTGGAGTGTCCGCGGCAATGCGAACAGTGCCGGCATCGACCGCTTCGCGCAGGGCTTTGCCGGGCTTGAAATGGGGTACGCGCTTTTCAGGAATCTGAACGCTTTCGCCAGATCGGGGGTTGCGGCCAACGCGGGGTGGGCGGCGATTGATCGAGAAGCTGCCAAAGCCCCGGATTTCGATGCGGTGGCCTTTGACCAGCGCGTCGCTCATGGCGTCCAGCACCGTTTTGACGGCCAGTTCGGCGTCTCGGTGGGTCAGTTGCGCAAAGCGGGCGGCGAGTTCTTCAACCAGATCGGAGCGGGTCATGGTGTCAACTTGTTAGGGAGTGACGGGTGTTGCCTTGAGAACAGTCCTGAAAAAAGCCTGCCCCCATCACAGGGGCAGGCTTTTCAGACAACGGGCGTCATCCGATCACGAGGATCAGTTGTTGTCGAGCTTGGCACGCAACAAGGCGCCCAGGCTGGTTGTGCCCGCGTTTTCGGTCTTGGCTTGCTGCGACAGCGAAGCCATGGCTTC
>JBIKHW010000001.1:0-52464 GCA_044361935.1 Limnohabitans sp.
CAAGCGCAGGGGCATCAGGAAAAGCATGAAGCAAAGGAACAAGCGACGCATTTTCAAATCATATGCCATGCATGGTGGTGCTCGGGTTCAGAGTCCCGAATGACCGTTCAGGCGCTGCGATCAAGGCATGGCCTGCTGGACGACTTGATGCGCGGGCACTGGGGTTCGCGTTTGGGCGCAGACGAGAAGGAACATGGACCCCGGGTCAAGCCCGGGGTGACACACCTAGAGGCAAGAAGCCGGGTTGACAAGCCTAGAGGCAAGAAGCCCGGGGTGACACACCTGGAGGCGAGAAGCCCGGGGTGACAAACCGTGAGGGATCAGAAAGGGCGCAGACCAAGGTGACCCGCTGGGGAAAGCTCAGCCCGGGCGCACACCTTGTAACAAGGAAGCGCTCGAAGCATCCAGCCCCACTGTGTCGCCCGACAACATGCGCGCATGGATGTCTTTGGCCAGCACCTTGCCCAGCTCCACGCCCCATTGGTCAAAGCTGTTGATGCCCCATACCGCGCCGCTCACAAACACACGGTGCTCTTGCAAGGCGATCAGTGCACCCAGACTGGTGGGCGTGAGTTCATCGAGCAACAAAAAGCTACTGGGTCGGTTGCCGGGGAAGTGCTTGTGACCCCCTTCATCGGCTTGGCCCAGCATCAGTGCCTGCGCCTGCGCGATCACATTGGCCAGCAGCAGTTCGTGGTGGTCGGTCAAGTTGTGCGTGGGTTTTTTCACGGCAATGAACTCGACCGGCACCACATCCATGCCCTGGTGCAGCATCTGAAAATACGCGTGCTGCCCATTGGTGCCCGGCTCCCCCCACAGAACGGGTGAGGTGCCATAGGGCAGCGCATGCCCGTTGCGGTCCACACGCTTGCCGTTGCTCTCCATCTCCAACTGCTGCAAATACGCAGGCAAGCGGCGCAGGGCGCTGTGGTAAGGCGCAATGCTGCGACTGGTGAAGTTCAAAAAATTTCGGTACCAGACATCGAGCAGGCCCAGACGCACCGGCAAGTTGGCCTCCAGCGGCGCGGCCTGGAAGTGCTGGTCCATCGCGTGCGCTCCGGCCAGCAAATCCCTGAAGCCTTGTGCGCCGATGGCAATCGCCACAGGCAAGCCAATGGCCGACCACACGGAGTAACGCCCGCCCACCCAGTCCCAAAAACCGAAAGTGGTGGTGATGCCGAAGTCGGCCGCAGCCGACACATTGGTGGTCAGCGCCGCAAAGTGGCCTGACACGTCTTGACCGCCTTGCGCCAGAAACCAAGCCAGCGCCGAGCGGGCGTTGGTCATGGTCTCGATGGTGGTGAAGGTTTTGGACGCGATCAGGAACAACGTGTTCTCGGCTTTCAGGCCCCTGAGCACCGCCGCCAGTTCATGGCCGTCCACATTCGACACAAAATGGAAACGCTTGCCGGGGATCACGAAGTCTTGCAGCGCCAGCACGGCCATCTGCGGCCCCAGGTCCGAGCCACCGATGCCGATGTTCACCACGTCGGTGATCTGCGCATCGGCGCGGATCTGTTCGGCATAGGCCAGCATGGGTTGGAGGGTGTCGTGCACCAACTTCAGAGGTGCGGCCAGATCACCGCCCAAAGAGCCCTGGGGCTGGCGCAGCAGCCAATGCATCACGGCGCGTCCCTCGGTGTTGTTGATGGGCTCACCCCGGAACATGGCGTCGCGGTGCGCAGCCAGGCCGGTTTGGCGGGCCAACTCGATCAACAAGGCTTCGGTCGCGGCGTCGGTGTGGTTTTTGGACAGATCGGCAAAGACATGGGGGGCGGTCTGGCTCAGGCTGGACGCACGGTCAGCATCCTGCGCAAACGCTTGGCGCAAATCAAAGCCCGTGGCCTGTGCCGCATGGGTCGTTAAGGCCTTCCAAGCCGGGGTTTGGTCACAACGCATGAGGACTTTCAAGCAGACAAGCGGTTATCGAAATCGAGGTCATTTTTTGTAGGAGACCGCCCCGTGGGCGATTCTGATGAACGCAATTCACGAGCCATCGCGCACGAGGTGCGCTCCTACGAGGGAGGTGTCAGGCTTTTTTCATCAACTCTTCAAGTTTCACAGCATCTGCGCAAAAAGCGCGGATGCCTTCGGCCAGCTTTTCGGTGGCCATGGCGTCTTCATTCAGCGCCAGGCGGAAAGAGGCTTCGTCGTAGCTCACAGCAGGCATGTCCATGGCCTGCGCGGCTGCAGCGTCCAATGCTTGGCTCAGCGGGGCTTCGGTCGCAGCCAACTGCGCCAGCAACTCAGGGCTGATGGTCAACAAGTCGCAACCGGCCAACGCCGTGATTTGCCCCATGTTGCGGAACGACGCGCCCATCACCTCGGTGGCGATGCCGTGCTTTTTGTAGTGATTGAAGATCGCCCGCACCGACTGCACGCCGGGGTCGTTCGCGCCCGACTTGACCGCTTCGTCCCACGCAGCGCCTGCAGACTTTTTGTACCAGTCGTATATGCGGCCCACAAATGGCGAAATGAGTTGCACTTTGGCCTGGCCGCACGCCACCGCCTGGCAGAACGCAAACAACAGCGTCAAGTTGCAGCGGATGCCTTCACGCTGCAGCTCGGCTGCGGCCTGGATGCCTTCCCAGGTCGAGGCGATCTTGATGAGCACGCGTTCACGCGGGATGCCCTGCGCCTCGTACAGCGCCATGATGCGCCGCGCCCGCGCCACAGTGGCGGCGGTGTCAAAGCTCAAACGGGCATCGACTTCAGTGGACACGCGGCCGGGGATGGTCTTCAAAATCTCGCACCCAAAACGCACCAACAGATGGTCCATCACCACGTCCAGCGGCTGGCCCCTGTGGGCGGCCACAGCTTCAGCCAGCAGGGGCGCGTATTCGGGCTTTTGCACCGCCTTCAAGATCAAGGACGGGTTGGTCGTTGCGTCCTGCGGCTGAAACTGGGCCAGTTGTTTGAAGTCGCCGGTATCGGCCACCACGGTGGTGAATTGTTTGAGGGCGTCGAGTTGGTTCATGGGGGCTTTGTCAAAACAGACTTGAATTATCGATGAAACAAAGTTACATTACAAATCAATTTTTCATGTAACTCAAGAACAATATGGCTTTTGATCTGGTTTTCTTCGGTGGCACTGGCGATCTGGTCTGGCGCAAACTCATGCCCGCACTGTTTCAGGCCTTTCGCCACGACACCTTGCCCGAAGGTGGGCGCATCATCGGCGTGGGCCGCGACGCAATGAGCGACGAACAGTACCGCCAACAAATCCAGTCGCGCTTCGAACAGGTCGAAGGCGACAAACGCCCCAAGCCCGAAGAGTTCGCCCGCTTTGCAGCCATGCTCTGCTACGTGCGCATGGATCTGTCCCAGCCCGCTTCCTACGCAGCGCTCGCCGAGCGCCTGGCCGAGCGCGAAACCGACAGCGTGGTGATGTATTTGTCCACCGCGCCCAGCCTGTTCACCACGGTGTGTGAACAACTTGCCGCCAATGGCCTCAACACCCCCAAAACCCGCATCGTGCTGGAAAAACCGCTGGGTCAAGACCTGGCCTCCAACCGATCGATCAACGAAGCGGTGGGCCGTGCTTTCAAAGAACAGCAAATCTTTCGCATCGACCATTACTTGGGCAAACCTGCGGTGCAAAACCTGTTTGCCATGCGCTTTGGCAACGCCTTGTTTGAGCCTTTGTGGCGGCGCGAGCACATCGCCAACATCCAGATCACCATGGCGGAAGAGTTGGGCGTGGAAAAACGCGGCGGTTTTTACGAGACCACCGGTGCGCTGCGCGACATGGTGCAAAACCATGCCCTGCAGCTGCTTTGCGCCATTGCCATGGAGCCGCCCATCAACGCGCATGCCGACGCGATTCGCGACGAAAAACTCAAAGTGCTGCGCGCCCTCAAACGCTGGACGCCCGAGACCCTGAGCCAGCAAGTCATTCGCGGGCAATACAACGCCGGCAATGTGGAAGGCAAAGCTGTGCCCGCCTACCGCGATGAACCCGGCGTGAACGCCGCGAGCAGCACCGAAACCTTCGTGGCCCTGCGCACCGAAATCGCCAACTGGCGCTGGGCGGGCGTGCCCTTTTACATCCGTACCGGCAAGCGCATGGCCTCGCGCGAGGCACACATCCAGATCAATTTCCGCCCCACGCCGCACGAAATCTTCAAAAGTCCGGTGGGCCAGGTGAACAAATTGGTGATCCACCTGCAACCCAAAGACGGTCTGGAGTTGCACCTGTTTGCCCAAGGCCAAAGCAAACGCGGCCAGGGCAGCGGCGGCGCAACTTTGAGCCCGGTGCACCTGGACCTGGACTTTGACAAACGCTTTGGCAGCGAACGCGTGGGTGCCTACGAGCGCTTGCTGCTGGACGTGCTGGACGGCCGCCTGAACCTGTTTGTGCGCAGCGACGAGCAAGAAGAGGCCTGGCGCTGGGTCGAGCCCATCTTGCAACACTGGAACAACGACCCGACTGGCCCACGCCCCTATACCGCAGGCACCTGGGGGCCCAGTGCGTCGAGTGCCATGATCGCGCGTGATGGCTTTTGCTGGAGTGAAGAGGTCTGATGACACGCTGTCATTCCCGATCCAAGCAAGAAATGACATTCCCGAACCACCCAAACTGTCATTCCCGACTTGATCGGGACTCTATAGATCCTCGGGTCAAGCCCCAGGATGACAGGCTAAAAACCATCTGAACCGGAGACACACCATGCTCGACCGAATCAAAGCTTCTTTGCCGTCCCTGGCCCCGGCCGAGCAACGCGTGGGCAAGCTCGTGCTGGCCGACCCCCGGGCCTTTGCCAACTTGCCTGTGACCGAGTTGGCCGACCGCGCCCATGTGAGCAAACCCACCGTGGTGCGCTTTTGCCGCAGCGTGGGTTATGACGGCCTGTCCGACTTCAAACTCAAACTGGCCGGCAGCGTGAGCGAAGGCGTGCCCTTTATCCACCGCAGTGTGGACGCGGACGACAAGACCAGCGACATCGCGGTCAAGGTCATCGACAACACCGTGGCGGCATTTTTGAAGTATCGCAACGACGCCAGCTCATTCGCTTTGGAGCACGCCGCCCAAGCCCTGGCCGCCACACAAAAGACCAACCGCCGCATCGAGTTTTATGGCGTGGGCAACTCCGGCATCGTGGCGCAAGACGCGCAGCACAAATTCTTCCGCCTGGGTGTCAACGCCATCGCCTACAGCGACGGCCACATGCAGGTCATGAGCGCCTCTATGCTGCGGCCCGGCGACTGCGCTGTGGTCATCTCCAACTCCGGCCGCACCCGCGACCTGATGGACGCCTGCGACATCGCCAAGAAACAAGGCGCCACAACAATAGTCATCACCGCCAGCGGCTCGCCCCTGGCCAGCGCAGGGCACATCCACCTCACGGCCGACCACCCCGAGGGCTATGACAAATACAGCCCCATGGTCTCGCGCCTGCTGCACCTTCTCATCATCGACATACTGGCAACCACCGTGGCCTTGCGCATCGGCGAAGAACTGCAACCCGTTCTGCGTGACATGAAAAAGAACCTGAGCAGCAAGCGTTACACCTGAGCCATCAGGCGCCTTGGCGCGACATCAGCTAGGAGGCCAAGCCATCCGAATCAGCGTCCCCCGCCCTTTGTCCAGCGGGCTGGTTACCCCCAGCACCGCCCCATGCTGGCTGGCGATTTCCTTCACAATGGCCAGGCCCAGGCCGCTACCGCTCACCCCCGAAGGTGCGGCACGGTAAAAGCGCTCGAACACATGGGCCTGGTCCTCGGGGGCGATGCCCGGGCCGTCGTCTTCCACTTCCAGCCACGTCGCCCCGACACGCACGGTGATGTGTGTCCCCACTGGGCCATGGTGAATGGCGTTGTCGATCAGGTTGCTCAGCGCCTCATGCAGCAACAGGTCCACGCCCTGCACCTCGCATTGCGCCACCAGCGCCTCCAGCCCCAGGTCATCGCCCAGCTGGTGGGCGCGCATCAGGTGCTCTTGCGTCACGCGCCGCGCCAGCGCCACCAGGTCCACGGTATGCGGGCTGTGCATTTCGCGGGCATGCTCGACCCGCGTCATGGCCAGCAGCTGCTCGGTCAGGCGCACCGCGTCGTCGGTGGTTTGCCGGGCCGCAGACAACAGCGCCTGCGCCTGCTCGGGTTCGGCATTGCGCTGGGCCAGCGTCAGCTGTGTTTTGAGGGCCGTGAGCGGCGTGCGCAGCTGGTGCGCGGCGTTGTCCAGAAAGCGTTTGCGGATATCGATCAAGCGCCCCAGTCGGTCCAGGTAGCTGTTAAGGGTCTCGATCAGGGGCCGCAATTCGCGCGGCAAGTCCGGCGGTTGAATGGGCGAAAAATCATCGTCAGCCTTGCTGGCCAGTTGTTGGCGAAAGGCCTCCAGCGGCCGAATGCCGCGCTGCACCCCCCAGACCACCAAACCCGCAGCCGCCAAAAGCAACAAACCCTGGCTGCCCAGGGTATCCCACAAAATGCGCTGAATCAGTTGCTGCCGCGCCTCCATGGTTTCGGCCACGATGATCTTGATCAGCGGATCGCTCAGACCCGCGTCTTCCATGACATGTGTGAGCTGCGCCAGGCGAACGGGTTGGTTCAGATACACCCCGTCGTCAAACTGCACCAGTGCAAAGTACTTCACAGCCGACTGCGTGCGCACGGGCGCATCGGGCAAAGCGTCCACACCCGCCAGCCACTGGCCGCCGGGCGTGGTGACTTTGTAAAACAGGCGAGAGCCGGTGTGGTTCTCAAACAGGTAACCTGCCGCCTTCATCACGTCCAGCTGCAGTCGACCATCGCGCCAGGCCAGCTCTTCGGCCAGAGTGCGGGCGGCCAGGTACAAGGACCTGTCGTAGGCCTCGTTGGCTGCATGCACTGCATTGCCATAGCCCACCCAGGCGTTCACGCCAATCAGCGCCACCAAGGGCAACAAAATCCAGCTGAGCAAGCGCCTGCGCAGCGAGGCCACGGCGCGGACCTGATAGGTCCTGCCCAGTGGGGTTTGAAAATGTTGGGGTGAATCTGTAGCTTTAGTCATCCCGGACTACCTTTATCTGTCATCCCGGACTTCTCTTGTTTGTCATCCAGGACTTCTCTTGTTTGTCATCACTGACTTGATCCGGGATCCATGGCTTTCTACCGCCGTTTGCAAAAGGCAGCGATGGGAGATGGATCCCGGGTCTTCGCCCGGGATGACAAGATGTTTCCCCTAGATGACAAAAACAGGGACTGCGCTGACATGTCAACTTCATCGGGACGAATCGAGTGGGTATGGGGTCATTTGTTGCCCAATGGAGAAGTCAGCATGTAGCCCATGCCGCGAAAGGTGGTGATCACCACTTCGGCAGACCCACCGTGGGATGCCGCAGAAGATTCGAGCTTTTTGCGCAAACGGTAAATCAGCACCTCCACCGCATCCAGACCGGCGGCCTCGTCGGCAAACACCTCGCTGTGCAGCTGCTCTTTGCTCACCGTGCGCTGCGGCGAAGACAGCAACACACGCAGCGCAGCGGCCTCGCGTTGCGTCAAAGCCAACACCTGGCCATGCAGTTGCGCAGTGCCGCTCTCCGGCTGCATCTCCAGCGGACCAAAGCGTAAAGCGTTGGTTTTGACACGGCCGTGGCGGCGCAGCAAAACCTGCAAGCGGGCTTCGAGCTCACTCAGGTCAAACGGCTTGGGCAAGTAATCGTCAGCGCCCATGTTCAGGCCCAGCACCCGGTCGGGCACGGTGGCACGCGCCGTCAAAATCAGCACCGGCACCGCATCGCCCCGCGCACGCAAGGCCTGCAGCACACTCAGGCCGTCTGGCCCCGGCAGCTGCAAATCAAGCAGCACCGCATCAAAACCGTGCCCCGGTTGCAGGCAGCGCTCGGCCGCATGGCCATCGGTGGCAAATTCAACCACCATACCGCCCTGGCGCAAGGCCGTGCCCAGCCACAGGGCAATGTCGGGCGTGTCTTCCACCAACAAAATTCGGGGACTCATCGGATGATTGAGGGTATTCACTGAATGGATTTGACAGGTGCTTGACAGCTTGACGCCCGGCTTGGCACCAAAATCGTGTCATCTGCCCAAGGCACGTGCCCGGCAGTGGCTTTTTGATTTTTACACAGGAGACCTGCATGTCCATTTCCAAACGCGACTTCCTGGCCCTCGGCGCTGCCGCTGGTGCTTCCATGGCCCTGCCCGCTTGGGCTCAGGCCAAACCCATGTTTGACACGCTCAACATGTTCGTGCCCGCAGCCCCCGGCGGCGGCTGGGATGGCACCGCCCGCTCCATCGAGCGCGCGGCCAAAGCCGCTGGCCTGGTGGGCAACATGCAGTTTGAAAACGTCGGCGGAGCCGGTGGCATGGTGGGCTTGCCCCGCTTTGTGAACCAGCGCAAAGGCCAAGGCAACGTCCTGATGGTGGGCGGCTCGGTCATGATCGGCGCGGGCATCGCCAACAAGAGCCCCGTGACCATCAAAAACGTCACCCCCATTGCCCGCCTGACCGAAGAGGCCGGTGTCATCGTCGTGCCTGCTGCGGGCAAGATCAAAACCTGGAAAGAACTCGAAGCGGCCATCAAAGCCAACCCCAAAGCCGTCTCGGTGGCCGGTGGCAGTGCGGGCGGCACCGACCACTTGATTTTGGGCATGTTGATCAAAGCGCTGGGCAAAAACCCGCGCGAAGCCGCTTACGTGGCCTTTGCAGGCGGCGGTCCCGCCAACGCGGCGATTTTGGGCAACCAAGTGGTGGCAGGCATTTCCGGCTACTCCGAGTTTGAAGAGCAAATCAAGGCCGGCAAGATGATTCCTCTGGCCGTCTCGGGCAAAAGCCGCATTCCCGGCGTCAACGTCCCGACTTTGAACGAACTGGGCATCAACGTATCCGAATCCAACTGGCGCGGTGTGTTTGCCGCCCCTGGCATCAGCGATGCGCAGCGCAACGGCTTGATTGACTTTGTCACCCGCCTGAGCCAATCGGCCGCTTGGAAGCAAGAGCTCGAAACCCGCAAATGGACCAACGCCTTCATGACCGAACGCCCCTTTGAGCGCGATCTGGCCAAAGACATTGCCGAAAAGGAAGTGCTGATGAAAGAACTGGGTCTGGCATGACGCCTTTGCGCCTGGCTCTTTTGCTGCTGGCCGTGTGCGGCGTGGCTGCCTGGCAGCTCACGGTCATTCCGCAGTCGCTGATGCAAATGACCGTGGGCCCGCTACTGGCCCCGGCCGCCATCGTGACAGCGCTCACCTTGGTGGCGCTGCTCTACGGCTGGAGCGCCTGGCGCGGCCGCCAGGTCGACCTGAGCCATGACAGCGGACAAGAAGCCCTGCCCGGCGCGACCACCCGGATGCTCAGCTTGCTGGGCGGTGGGGTGGCCTTCATCGTGCTGGTCATTCCCCTGGGCTTTGTATTGCCAGCCACGTTGTGCGGCATGTGCATCGCGCGCGCTTTTGACGCGCCCTTCAACGGCAAGTCGCTCCTCATTTGCGGCCTGATTGCTGGCGTGTTCTGGGTTGTGTTTGCCCGCTTGCTGGGCGTGGGCCTGGGGCCTGCACTGCCTTGGTTGATTTGAATCGGATACCCCATGGAAGCTTTTGAAGCCCTGATGGGCGGCTTTGCCATTGCCTTGCAACCCACCACCTTGATGTGGGGTTTCATCGGCTGCTTTATTGGCACGCTCGTAGGCGTGTTGCCCGGCATTGGCCCTGCGCTGACCATCGCCTTGCTGCTGCCCCTGACCTACCATGTGCCCGCCACCAGCATGTTCGTCATGTTCGCGGGTATTTACTACGGCGCGGCCTATGGCGGCTCCACCACGTCCATCTTGCTCAACACCCCGGGCGAATCGGCGGCGGTGGTCACCGCTTTAGAGGGCAACAAAATGGCCCGTCGCGGGCGCGCTGGCCAGGCTCTGGCCACAGCGGCCATCGGCAGCTTTGTGGCAGGCACCATCGGCACTTTGGCGCTCACCTTTTTTGCACCCCTGGTGGTCGACGCGGCGCTGGCTTTTGGCCCGGCCGAATACTTCAGCCTCATGGTGCTGTCGCTGGTGGCCGTGTCCGCCGTGCTGGGCAACTCCATGCTGCGCGGCCTGGTGGCGCTCGGTCTGGGATTGCTGCTGGGCATGGTCGGCATCGACTTGCAAACGGGCCAACCGCGCTTCACCTTTGGCCGCCCCGAACTGCTCGATGGCATCGAAGTCACCGTCGCCGCGGTAGGTCTGTTTGCCGTGGGCGAAGCGCTCTACCTGGCCTGGCAAGGGCGCGAGTCCAAAGGTGGCGAAGTCATGAAGCTCTCAGGCAGCCTGTGGATGAGCAAGCAAGACTGGGGCCGCTCGTGGAAAGCCTGGTTCCGCGGTGCTTTCTTTGGATTTCCCATCGGGGCCATGCCCGCAGGCGGGGCCGAATTGCCCACGCTGCTGTCTTACTACACCGAGAAAAAACTCTCCAAACACCCCGAAGAATTTGGCCATGGCGCGATCGAAGGTGTGGCGGGCCCCGAGGCCGCCAACAACGCCGCCGCTGCGGGCGTGCTGATGCCACTGCTCACCTTGGGCATCCCCACTTCGGCCACGGCCGCCATCATGCTCTCGGCTTTTGAGGGCTACGGCATCCAGACCGGCCCGCAACTGTTCAGCCAACAAGGCGGCCTGGTCTGGACGCTGATCGCCAGCCTCTACATTGGCAACGTCATTTTGCTCGTGCTCAACCTGCCTTTGGTGAGCTTGTGGGTCAAGCTGCTCAAGATTCCGCCGCCTTGGCTTTACGCGGGCATCATCGTCATCTCGACTGCGGGCGTGTACGGCGCAGGCAACTCGGTCTTCAACGTGGGCATGCTGTTCCTGTTTGGCCTGCTGGGCTACCTGATGCGACGCTTTGACTTCCCAGCCGCGCCCCTGATCGTGGGCCTGATCCTGGCCCCCATGGCCGAACAATCCATGCGCCAGGCCCTGACCATCAGCCAAGGCGAATGGTCCACCTTCTTCACTCGCCCCTTGTCGGGCAGTTTGATGGCGGTGGCAGCGCTGCTGCTGATCGTGCCGCCCTTGTTCAAGCGCTGGCGGGCACGCTGAGCGCGAAGATCCACTGGCTCGGTGGACTCATCGGCTACTGCTTCGCAAGTTGGGCCAGATCCTGCGCCATGCTTTGAAGCGTGGCCATGCTCATCTCAGCATCGTCATCAGTCCCCCGATTGCAGGCGGCGGCTCATGGCCCATACGCCCTTGGCCACCTTGTCAAACAGTGCCTGCGGAAAATCATTCGGCAGCTGTTTGGCGATTTTTTCCAACGCTGCGGGCATCCCTGTTGCCAAACGGTGCATGCTGCCCTCCATCCCGGCATAGCCCTCTCGTTTGGCGGTGTCAAGAAAGTGGCGCGGCTGAATGGTTTTGACGTGGTAATGCAGATTTTTTCCACGCAAGGCCATGGCCATTTTCAACTTCTCCTGCGCCACTTGCTGAGCCCCAATGCCGGCAATGGGCCAAGCGGACAAGATGTCATAAAGCGGCGTCAACCGATGTGCCCCGCCAGGCAAGAGGAAGAGGCTGTAATTTTTAGCGTGACCATCGGTGGCGGCCAGCATCCAGAAAAACAGCTGAGACTCGAACAAGGTGCGCAGATCCCCTGCGCTGTTGCTCGACGTGCGCAACAGCGCCGCCAACGAACCCAGCCCGGGGCCACCTTCGGCTTGGTATTTCAAATGACTGGGCAGACCCAGCGCTTGACAGAAGTCTTCTTGCGGCAAGCGCAGCCAATGGGTACCACTGGCTGCCAACCGTCGGTCAAAACGTTCCACCACCAATGCCTTTTGGGCACCCCAATGTCCGATTTCACATGAGGCAACGGGCAAACCAACGGCTTTTGCCAACTGGGCGCACAGCCATTCATTTTCGACCGAGCTTGTCATGTCGGCTTGCCGATTGCCGACCAGTCCCATGGGCAACTTGAAAATGTGCGTGGTGGGTGTGGCCCCATGCGGCTTGCACCATTGGCCCTGATGCCAAGTCAATGCTGTTTTTTCTTGTGCACCGGCCAATGAAATACGGAAACTCTCTTCATCATTTCCGCCCATCGGGTGGCCTGGCGTGACCACTCGGCTCAGCCATTGTTCAATTTCAGCCGGACTGAGCGGCTGCGCTTCGATCACGTTCCAAGCTTCGGGCTCCATGTCGATGGGCAGCAGCTGCACGGCCCCCACGCAGTCACGGCCAATGGCGCTCAAAAGGTCGAATGCATGGGCGCTGGGCGTTCTGAAGTTGGTTTGTACGCGCCGCCGAATTTCGATGCTGTCTGGCAAAAGATTGTCAAAATAGTGTTCAACCATGCGGCCTCGCAAGGCGTGTCCTGTCATGGGCAAAGACAAGGAAAGTGGCCTCACCGCCAAAGAGCTGTGCCAGCTTTCGGCGTAGCTCAGCTCATGCGTGCCATTGCCCAACAAGGTCCACTGGCCCAACAACTCGCCATTCATCCAGATGTTCAGCGCTCGGCTGTGTGAATGGCGTCCCATGGCTTACCACTCGCTGCGCTGAGCGTCAGTTTTTTCGGCGGGACTGCGCATGACCAGCTCCAAACCATAGGCATTGACCAGCACGAGCAAGCGCTCAAGCGTTAACCGACCAGGGTTTTGTTCCAACTCAGACAAACGGGCTTGGCTGATGCCCAAGCGTGATGCAGCTTGAGCTTGCGTGATGGCTTGCGCTTTGCGGCTGGCCAAGAGCAAGTGGCCCACTTGGTTCGCTGTGCTGAGTTTTTGCGCCATATCGGAATCTCCAATATTTTCAATATATCAGTTTTTCAAATAAATTCAAAATATCGGCTTTGCTTATTCTTGCCCACAGGAATGGCCGTCATCCTTTGCACGAGCGCAGCTCAGTCTGGCCTCGCCCCTTGTCGGGCAGTTTGATGGCGATGGCGATATTGCTGCTCGTGGCACCGACATTTTGGCGACAATTTCGCAGACCAACGAGTCATTGATACGTAATAACCCGCTTCAAAGACTTCCGAATTTTTGGTTTGATACTGGTTTTATTTTCACAACCCGAGTTCAGAGACATGCAAGACCCACAATCCCCTCTCATTCCCCGCCGTGATTACCTCAAATGGATGGGAGCGGCAGGCTTGGCGGCCACTGGCGTTTCGGGGCATGCCCAATCGGCCTGGCCCAACAAACCCATCCGCTGGATCATCCCCTTTGCCCCCGGCGGCACCTCCAGCATCGTGGCCCGCGGCATTGCAGCCCAGCTGACCAAACAATTGGGCGCCACCTTTGTCATTGACAACAAAGGCGGCGGCGGCGGTGTGCCTGCCATGCAAGAGATGATGCGCACCCCGGCCGACGGCTACACCATCGTCATGAGCCACATCGGCCTGATGGCGGTCAACCCCTTGATCTACCCCGACAGCGGCTACGACGTGAACAAGGACTTTGTGCCTGTGACCCTGCTGTCGCGCGTGCCCAGCCTCTTCGTGGTGCACAAAGACGTGCCCGCCACCGACCTGAAATCCTTGATCGCCTACGTCAAGTCACGCCCCGGTCAGCTGAACTACGCATCTGCCGGCAACGCCAGCGCAGGTCACCTCGCCATGGAAGCGCTCAAGCTGGCCACCGGCATGTTCGTCACCCACATCCCCTACCGCGGCACAGGCCCTGCACTCAACGACGTGCTGGCCGGTCGCATCCAATTGTTTTCGGCGGGCACCCCGGCCCTGTTGCCCCACATCAAAAGCGGCGCACTGCGCTGCCTTGCTGTGGGCACCACCGAACGCATCCCGGTTTTGCCCGACGTCCCCACGGTGCAGGAATTGGGCTTCAAGGACTTTGAAACCGTGCAGTGGTACGGCATCCATGCCCGCGCAGGCACACCGCCAGACATTCTTTTAAAGCTGCAACAAGAGTGCGCCAAAGCCGTCAAGTCGCCTGAAGTCATGGCTCAAAACGCGGCCGAGAGCGCCATCCCCGGCGGTGGCCCCTCCAGTGAATACGCCGCCTTTGTGGCCCGTGAACAGGCCCGCTGGAAAGAGGTCGTGATCAAGGCGCAGATCAGACCCGGTTGATCCACCGCACCGCCTCAAGACGTGGACTTGGACTTGGACGTGCGCCTGCTTTGCAGCATGGCCACGTTCATCTCACCATCCAGCGCAGAGGCATAAAACCGCTCGATCATCTGTACCGATGTTCGCGCGTTGCGGGCCAGGGTCAGCATGTCGATGCCTTGGCCGTACAACAAACGAAACATGATGGAGGTGTGCCGCAGGCAATACAGCGTGCGCAGCCTCCCCATCGCGTCTTCTGAGGCCACGCCCGCCTCGCGCATCACCCACTTGAACCAAAAACCCAAGACCGCCAAAGCGTAATTGCGGTCTTTTTCTTCCGGCAAAAACACATAATCATCCGGTCCGCCATGGCCATCGCGCTGTGCCTTGGCCAAAGCGGCTTCGTACACCTGCACCGCTGGCCTCAAGGTCACCATGGGCGCGTCGTGTTTCTTGGTTTGTGGCAAGGTCATGCGCAAATACACGCTGGAGCCGCGCACCACCTGCACATGCTTGTGTTTGAGCTGGCGCAAATCGCCCGGCCGCACAAAACTGTTGACCATGAACCGGATGGCCCATGCCATGTCGGGCGGCAAGTTCAAATGGCGCGGCTGCACCCAAAACCGCTCACGGTGCCCATTGGAGGCCTTGACTTCTGGCGCAGTGCTGCCCCAACGCGACAAACGGTGCGCCGTTCTCACCACCGCGGCGTACTCCGCCAAACTCAACATCGAACGCGGCCGATTGGCCACCTTCACCGAGGGCAACTCCGGCACCTCGCGCAAAAAACCGTGCCGTATGGCCAGCTTAAGCAATTTGCGCACCACCACCAGATACTGCGACACCGTGGTGGAGCTCAGCTGGCTGTCAGTCAAGCGCTTCACAAACGCGTCCATCATCATGGGCGTGACCTGCGAAGGCGGGATGTATTTGAAATGCGGCAGCACATGGGCGTTCAGCCGGTTTTTGAGGATACCCACCGAAGCCGCGCTCAACTCCCCCCGTTGAACCCGCTGGTTTTCATGCTCAATCAACTGCTCGGCCAGCACATCAAAGTTGTTGGCCCGCATGGCCCCTTTTGTCAGCACCGAATCGGTCAAACCAGCACTTGGCTTGACCGTTCGCCGAGGACGGGGTGCCAAGACGGGAGCATCCTCCTCCTCATCCTGCATCTCCTGGAAGTCGATGGCGCTTGTTGGCTCTTTTTTGTGTTGAAAATGATGGGTGGTCGACAATTTCAGCCAAGCCTCGGGGCTGACCACGTAAAACACCGGTTGGTTCGCATCCAAAATGGCCACGGCAGACGGACCCGACACACCCACGATGTTCAGGGGCTCGACCAGAAAATCGTCAAGACTGGCGCACAAAAAACCGAAAAGTGGGCGGACAGGCATGTGGGCTAGAAAAAAATAGAGTGACGCATTCCATGATAACCCTTTATTCGCAAAAAATGTTTTAAATGTAGCTGCTCTGGCTACATTGGCAGCCGCTTCGGGCACCGCTTTCGCTCAATCTTCCGTCACCATCGGTGGTACTCTGGAAGTCGCACCTATCCGCTCCACCAAGCTGACAACTCAGACTGGTGCTGTCTCTACTGCTGTCAAAGGCAGCAACCTGGCTCAGCACAACACATGGTCCACTTCTGTCTTGAGCATCTCTGGCGTTGAAGACCTGGGCGGTGGCCTGAAGGCTTCTGCCGTGATGATTTCTGGTGTGGGCGACGGCTTCGCTGCTCGTGAGCGCACTTTGGGGTTGTCGGGTGGCTTTGGCGCTTTGCGCTTTGGTCGCTTCGTGCCTGCTGCTGCTGCTGGCTTCCACGCATTTTCGCAAACAGGCTCAGCCACATTGGTGGGCAGTGCATACGGCATGAGCACTGGATCAGGTGTGGATGCGAATGGTGCCCAAGTTGGTATCGCAGCAGCAACCCGCAGCAACCTTCACGACGGTATCGCTAACTTCGAGCGTCAAGACAACGTGTTGCAGTACACATCGCCTACGATGAGCGGCTTCACCGTGAACGTGGCCATGGTCAACAACTCCACAGACTCCAACGCTACCAACAAAGTTGGCAAGGTTGACGGCAAGCAAACCAGCCTGCACCTCGGCTATGCCGCAGGCCCTCTGAGCGCAGGCATTGGTATCAACAGCCGTACTGACTCAATTGAAGGCGCTACAGCCGCAGCTGTTGAAAAAACTGATACCGACTTGACGTGGATTGGTGTTTCTTACAACTTGGGCATGGCGACTGTGGGCTTCACCAACGTTTCACGCGAGGCCAAGTATAAATTCGGTACAGATGCTGCATTGACTGGTACGGACGCCAGCATCAACGCTTTCGGCGTGACTGTGCCCATGGGTGCCATCACTCTGCGCGCTTCCACTTACTCGGGTAGCGACAAGCGTGCCACTGGTGCTGATGACAACGTCAAGCTGTCTGGCAACCAGATCAGCGCTGTTTACGCTCTGAGCAAGCGCACTGCCATCGTGGCTGCCACCGGCACCAACCAGATCAAGCGTGATGGCGCTGCTTCTACAGAAGATACACGCAAGATCTCTGGTACAACATTGACTGTGAACCACACTTTCTGATCCCGCGCTGCCGAAAGGCAGCTTGAGACTCAGTAAAATCCAAAGCTCACCGTGGCAACGCGGTGGGCTTTTTTATTGACTAAAAAAATTACCCAATGGACACAAAAGGCAAGCCACTGGTCAGCGCACAAGAATTGGAAGCGCTGATTGAAGGTTGGGGAACCAGCAGGACACGCCGTGTGGATTGTTATTACCCATTGAGAAGCTGGTTTCTGATTCTGGTGGTCGGGCTTCACGGGCTGTGGTTGCTTTTCTTTCCAGCACAAATTGCTGGCCAGTTGTCCCCCGATCCATCAGTTGCTGACTACTTGACGGGCTACCTTTATGTTCGCGGCTGGTACATGCTCATCATTTTGGGCTTCATCCTGACCTACGTGCGCGGGTGGTATGTGGGCATCGTCTTTTCGGCGCTGACCTTGCTGGGCGTTGTGAATTTGATGCTCGATTTGTTTTCCCTGTACCCCTACCGACTCAGTGAGCCCAACGCCCAGTTCACGGTGCTGATGGGCATTCGATTGCTGGCCCTGGCCTGTGTATTCTTGAATGCCAGAAATGCCGGGCGGCTGCCCGAGCGCAAAGACCGGTTGAATGTGCTGCTGTTCCGTCGCCGCGCGGATGTGGCCTGAGCGCAGGCCAAGCTTTGGCATCGATTGCTTTGGCCAGTTCGCTGTGGCCGACCCACTGTGGCGCATTTTGCTGATGGATGCGCCGCTCGGGCTTGACTGGCCAGTCCGCTGCGCGTCATGGCACTGTCACGGGCGAGATTCATAATCCACACAATTGATGAGGTACCACAACATGACCGTGAACCAGACAGGACGGCGTCAATGGCTGATGCAGGCCTCTTTCGGCAGTTTGTCGCTGGCCCTGATGGGGCGTGCTTGGGCATCCCCTGACAAGCCCATCCGCATCGTTGTGCCTTTTGCTGCAGGGGCTGGCACTGACGCCATGGGGCGCTTGCTGGCGCAAAAATTATCCGATTTGCTCGGGGCGAATGTGCTGGTTGAAAACCGGACCGGCGCTTCGGGGGCCATTGGCACACAGTTTGTGGCACAAAGTCCGCCCGATGGCCAAACCCTGTTGCTGGTCGCGGCGCCCTTCACCACGGCGGCGGCTGTGCTGCCCACGGCTGGCTACGACCCCACAAGCAGTTTTGCACCCATTGGCATGGTCGCTCAGGGTCCTTTGCTGTGGGCGTGTAAAAAGGATTTGCCGGTCAACTCACTGGCCGAATTGGTGGCCTATGCCAGAACCCGTCCAGGCCAGCTCAATTACGGTTCGGCGGGGGCCGGAGGCATCAATCACTTGCTGTTGGAGCAGCTCAAAGCTCGGCAGAAGATATCCATCGTTCACATCCCTTACCGGGGCATCGCGCCTGCCACGATAGACATGATGGGGGGACAAATTCACCTGCTCACGGGAACGGTGCCGGCTTTGTTGCCGTTTGTCCGCGACGGTCGCATCAAGCCCTTGGCGGTGACCACGGCAAAGCGTCATCCCGCGTTGCCAGAGGTCCCGGGCTTGGCCGAGCAGGGCTTGGCAGAACTGACGGCCTTGAACTATTTTGGATTGGTCGCCCCCAAGGGCACGCCTGCGGAGCTGGTCGAGCGATTGAGCCAGGCCATCACGCGCATCACCGACATGCCAGATGTTCAAGCCCGGCTCAAAGCCGATGCCCTTGAGCCCGCACCACCAGGCCCGTTGCACATGGCGCAGTTCATCCGCAGCGATTTGGAGGCCTGGAAGCAGGTGGTTCGCAGCCAAGGCCTGAAGATCGATCAACTTTGATGGCGCTCAAGGCCTGGCTGAGCAGTACTCACTGCTTCGGGATGCCCGCTTTTTGAATCACCTCCGTCCAGCGTTGGATGTCCGTATCCAGCAAGTTGGCCAGCTGCGTTGGCGTGCTGGACTGGGCTTGCACATTGAAGCCTGCCAGGCGCTGCACCATGGCGGGATCGGTCAGCACTTTGACGACTTCGGCGTTCAGGCGCTTGACCACGGCCTGCGGCGTTTTGCCCGGAGCGGCCAGGGCGTTCCATGACGAGACATTGAAGTTGCTCAGACCGGGCAACTCCCGCACCACGGGCACTTGGGGCTCGTCTTTGGGGCGGTTGGCGCCCATCACGCCCAGCAGCCGCACGGCCTTGGCGTTGATTTGGGGTTTGAGTGGCCCCAGAATTTCCACCACTGCATCCACCTGACCGCCACGCAGCGCGTTGATGACGGCAGGTGTGCCGTTGTAGGGAATGATTTGCGCAATCAGGTTGGCCTGGGTGCGCAGCAGCTCGGCGGCCAGGTGCTGGGTGCTGCCAATGTTGATGGTGCCGATGTTGAGCTGGCCCGGGTTGGCGCGGCCAAAGCCGATCAGCTCGGCCAGGCTTTTGTGGGGTGAGGACTCGGGCACCACGATGGCGATGTCAAACAGGCCGAGCAAAGACACGGGCGCAAAGTCGGTGCGCGGGTTGAAGGGCAATGACTTGAACAGACCCGCACTCACGGCGGTGCCATTGGACATGAGCAAGAGGGTGTGGCCGTCGGGGTCGGCCTTGGCCACCAGTTCGGCCGCCACGATGCCCCCTGCGCCGGGCCGGTTGTCAATGACGACGGGTTGGCCCAGGTTGACAGACAGTTGCTGCGCCACAGCACGGGCGGTCAAATCGGCCACGCCGCCCGCACCAAAGGGCACGACGATGCGCAGGGGTTTGGAGGGGAAAGCAGGCTGCGCCCAAGCGTTGCTGTAAAGCCCTGCAGACAAAAGGGCGGCGGTGACGAGGTGACGGCGATTTAACATGGAGGTCTCTTGATGAAGTTTTGACCCGCCATGATAAAACGCAGCGCCATAAGGGATCGTTGGACACTGTTTGCAGGGCTTTTGATGGGCGTGTTTCTGTCCGGCTGTGCCAGCTGGCCTGGACCAGCATCAGAGCCAAAGCCGCCACAGGTCTTGCGCCAGTTGCCGCTGCAGTTCAGCGCACAAGACAAGTCGCAGTGGCAAGCCATGCGCTTGCCCGGCAAGTTGCTCACCGCCTACCGGGTGGCCACGCAAGGCCCGCGCGATGCTTTGCTGGCCGAGGCGGCTTCTTCGGCCAGCATGCTCAGGCAGGCTTTGCACATCGCCCCAAGCCAATTGGGCGCATTGCAGTTTGATTGGCAGGTCGACCAGCTGATTGCCGCTGCTGACATGCGCCAGCGTGAAGCCGAAGACTCCCCAGCGCGTTTGATTTTGGTGTTCGAGGGCGACCGACAGCGGTTTTCAATGCAAAACCAGCTGCTCAGCGAGTTGACCCTCAGCCTGACCGGCGAGCCGCTGCCTTATGCCACGCTGATGTACGTGTGGTGCAACGACTGCCCGGCCGAGTCGGTGATCGTCAACCCCAGAACCGACCGCATCCGCAAGCTGGCCGTCGAGTCGGGCCCGGGGCGGGTGGGGCAGTGGTTGCGTTACCGGCGCGACATTCGGGCCGATTTTGAAAAGGCCTTTGGCGAGCCGCCCGGGGCTTTGCTGGGGCTGGCCATCATGACCGACACCGACAACACCCGCAGCACCACACGCGCTTGGTATGGCGCGATCCGTTTGGAGTGAATGCCCCAGTCCGGTGCGCGACAGCGCATTTGGGGGAATTCCCTGCCCTGAGAGCGAGCGCGAATGTTGCATACTCAGAAGTTACTTAACTTTTTTCACCGAGGTGTTTTGATGAAGAAGATGACCCCTGCCGCCGTGCTGCCCAGCGCCCTGACCGCATGTTTGGTCTTGGCCGGTGTGATGACGACTGGTCTGGTGCAAGCCAAGCCTTTCAAATGGACCAGCGCCAGCGACATCCCGACCCTGGACATCCACTCGCAAAACAATGCTTTGGGCAACGGCGTGCATGCCGCCATCTTTGACTCGTTGGTTTATTACAACAGCAACACCTTCAAGATCGAGCCCCGCTTGGCCACATCCTGGCGCGAAGTGTCGCCCACGCAGTACCGCTTTAACTTGCGCAAGGGCGTCAAGTTCAGTGATGGTTCGGCCTTGACGGCTGACGACGTGGCATTTTCATTGGAGCGTGCCCGCGCCAAAACCTCCAACTTCAACGTCTACACCCAAGGCATGAGCCGCGTTGTCAAGGTCGACGCCAACACGGTGGACATCATCTTGAGCGGGCCCAATCCGGTCATCTTGAACCAGCTGACCGAGTTGCGCATCATGAGCAAAGCCTGGGCTGAAAAGAACAAGTCCATGGAGCCCAAGGACATCAAGACCAAAGAAGAGAACTTTGCCCACCGCAACGCCATGGGCAGTGGCCCTTACATGGTCAAAGACTGGCAGCCTGACCAAAAGTTGACGCTGGTGAAAAACCCGAACTGGTGGGGCTGGTCAGATGCCGCCACCAACGTGACCGAAATCATCTACACCCCCATCAAGAACGAAGCCACCCGCGCTGCCGCCTTGTTGTCGGGCGAAATCGACTTGGTGCTCGACCCCAGCCCACAAGATTTGGGCCGCATGCGCAACAACGCCAACCTGAAGGTGATCGACGGCATTGAAAACCGCACCATCTTCTTGGGTATGGACCAGCACCGCGATGAATTGCCCGGCTCCAACGTCAAGGGCAAGAACCCGCTGAAAGACGTGAAAGTGCGCAAGGCGCTGTACCAAGCGATTGACATGGACACCATCCACCGCGTGACCATGCGCGGCCTGTCGCAAAACACGGGTGCCTTGGTGGCCCCGCAGGTCAATGGATGGACCAAGGCCGTGGACACCCGCTTCCCCTATTCGCTGGACGCCTCCAAAAAGCTGCTGACCGAAGCCGGCTACCCCAACGGCTTTGAGGTGGACTTTGCCTGCCCGAACAACCGCTACATCAACGACGAAGAAATCTGCCAGGCCATCACCGCCATGTGGGCCAAGGTGGGCGTCAAGGCCAAGCTGCGCACCATGCCTTTGGTGACGTACTTCCCCATGATCCAGCGCTACGAAGCCAGCATCTACATGTTGGGCTGGGGCGTGCCGACCTTTGATGCGCTGTACAGCCTGCAGTCGCTCACCCGCTCGGTGGGCACAGGCGGTGACGGCAATTACAACGTGGGCCGCTACAGCAACGCCCGCATGGACTACATCGTCGACCGCGTGAAGACCGAAACCGACTTGCCGGTGCGCAACCGTTTGCTGACC
Organism: Limnohabitans sp.; assembly: GCA_044361935.1. Lineage (GTDB taxonomy): Bacteria > Pseudomonadota > Gammaproteobacteria > Burkholderiales > Burkholderiaceae_C > Limnohabitans_A. The sequence goes on from JBIKHW010000001.1 coordinate 21,718, forward strand.
GAAGGCCTGCAGTTGTCCAACGACACCGTCTCGCACATCCCGTTGCACAACCAGGTGATTCCATGGGGCATGAAGAAAAACATTGACGTGGTGCACCGTCCTGACAACCGCCTCGACTGGACACTGATCAAGGTCAACTGATGCTCGCTTTCATCTTGCAGCGGCTGATCCAGGCCGTGATCGTGATGGTCACGGTCGCTTTCATCGCCTTCTTGTTGTTTCAGTACGTGGGTGACCCGGTGGTGTTCTTGCTCGGGCAAGACGCCACCAAAGAGCAGATCGACCTGCTGCGGGCCGACTTGGGGCTGGACCAGCCTTTCTTTGTGCAGTTTGGCCATTTCTTGGTCAATGCGGTGCAAGGCGAGTTTGGTCTGAGCCTGCGTCAAGGTGCGAAGGTTTCGCGCCTTATCGCCGAGCGCTTGCCCGCCACGTTGGAGTTGGCGATGGTTGCCGCAGGCTTGGCCTTGGTCATTGGCATTCCCATGGGGGTGTACGCGGCCTTGCGCCGGGGCACCTGGGCCAGCCAATTCATCATGACGGTGTCCTTGCTGGGGGTGTCGCTCCCCACCTTCCTGATCGGTATCTTGTTGATCCTGGTGTTTGCGGTGATGCTCGGCTGGTTCCCCAGCTTTGGCCGCGGTGAGGTGGTGCAGATGGGCTGGTGGTCGAGTGGCTTGATGACGGCCAAGGGCTGGCATCACATCGTGCTGCCGGCCGTGACGCTGGCGATTTTTCAGCTCACGCTGATCATGCGCTTGGTGCGTGCCGAGATGCTCGAGGTGCTGCGCACCGACTACATCAAGTTCGCTCGCGCCCGTGGCCTGTCCAACCGCGCCATCCACTTTGGCCATGCCCTCAAAAACACGCTGGTGCCGGTGATGACCATCACCGGTTTGCAGCTGGGTGGTCTGATTGCTTTTGCCATCATCACCGAGACGGTGTTCCAGTGGCCCGGCATGGGCCTGCTGTTCATCCAGGCGGTGACCTTTGCCGACATCCCGGTCATGGCCGCTTACCTGTGCTTGATTGCGCTGATCTTCGTGGTCATCAACCTGATCGTCGATTTGCTCTACTTTGTGGTGGACCCGCGTCTGCGCGTGGGCAAGCCCGGGGGACATTGAGCATGGGCGCTTCATTGCAATCGGTGCTGGGACGGGGCGCGGCGTTTGCACGCATTGCCCAGTTCCACCCGGAGCTCACGGCCTTTCGGCGCGACCTGCACGCCCACCCCGAGCTCGGCTTTGAAGAGGTCTACACCTCGGGCCGTGTGGCCGAGATGCTCAAAGTCTGTGGCGTGGACAGCATCCACACCGGCATCGGCAAAACCGGTGTGGTGGCTTTGGTGCACGGCCAGGGCCGCACGGCCAGCGACCCGGGCCGCATGATCGGCCTGCGGGCCGACATGGACGCGTTGCCGCTCAACGAGCACAACGAATGCACCTGGAAATCGGGCACGCCCGGCTTGATGCACGGCTGTGGTCACGACGGCCACACCGCCATGCTGATGGGGGCGGCGCGTTACCTGGCCGAGACCCGGCGCTTTGATGGCACGGCGGTGCTGATTTTCCAGCCCGGCGAAGAAGGCTATGCAGGCGCTCGCGCCATGATGCAAGACGGCCTGTTTGAGCGCTTCCCTTGCGAGCAGGTCTATGCCCAGCACAACTCACCCGAGACGCCCTTGGGCGTGATCGGCATTACCCCCGGCCCCATGCAGGCGGCGGTGGATCGCATCGAGATTCGCATCATCGGCAAAGGCGGGCACGGTGCCCGCCCGCACCAGGGTGTTGATCCCGTTTTGGTGGCCGGGCACATCATCACCGCCGCACAAAGCGTGGTCTCGCGCAACCTGTCGGCTTTTGACCAGGCAGTCATCAGCATCTGCTCGATGCAGGCCGGCCACCCCGGTGCCATGAGTGTGATCCCGGGCGAGGCGATTTTGGTGGGCACCGTGCGCACTTACAGCGAGCGCGTGCAAGACCAGATCGAAGACCGCCTGCGCGCCTTGTGCAACGGTGTGGCGCAAGGCTTTGGGGCCTCCGCCGAATTGACCTACGAACGCGTCTACCCCGCCACCGTCAACACCGTGCCCGAAGCTCAGTTTGCCTGCGATGTGGCGGCCGCTTTGGTGGGCGAAGACAAGGTCTTGCGCGACATGCTGCCCAGCATGGGCGGCGAAGACTTCTCGTTCATGCTCCAGGCCAAGCCCGGGGCCTACATCCGCATCGGCCAAGGCCTGCCGCATGGCCCCGGCCCGCACCCGCTGCACAACAGCCGCTACGATTTCAACGACGACATCTTGCCTTTGGGCGCGGCTTTGCACGCCAGCTTGATCGAGCAAGCTTTGCCGCTGAACACTGCCTTGCGCAGTTCATGATTTTCCAACCGCTTTCACCCCTTTCTTTCAGGAGTTTTTTCATGCGCATGCATTCCTTTAACCGCACATTGACCGCTTTGGCCGTGGTGTCTGCCTTGGCGATGGGCAGCGCCCACGCTGCCACTGTTCGCATTGCCAACCAAGGCGACGCCTTGTCGATGGACCCGCATTCGCTCAACGAGTCGCTGCAACTGAGCGTGACCAACAACGTTTACGAGTCGCTGGTCGGCGTGAGCCAGGATCTGAAGTTTGTGCCTGGTTTGGCCACTTCGTGGAAGCAGACCTCGCCGAACGTGTGGCGTTTTGAACTGCGCAAGAACGTGCGTTTCCATGACGACACGCCTTTCACCGCCGATGACGTGGTGTTCTCGCTCAACCGCGCTGCAGGCGAAGGCTCGGACATGCGCAGCAACACCAATGACATCAAGGAAGTGCGCAAGATCAACAGCCACACCATCGAGATCGAAACCAAGGCCCCTTTCCCGATCTTGCCCAACGTGCTGTCCACCGTCTTCATGATGAGCAAAAAGTGGTGCGAGGACAACCAGGCCACACGCCCGGTGGACCGCCGCAAGGGCATTGAAAACGCCGCCTCGTTCCGCGCCAATGGCACTGGCCCCTACCGCCTGCGCGAGCGCCAGCCCAATGTGCGCACCACCTTTGTGCGCAACGGCAGCTATTGGGGCAAGATCGAAGGCAACGTGGATGAGGTCATCTTCTCCGTGATCTCCAACGACCCGACCCGCGTGGCAGCCTTGCTGTCCGGCGAGATCGACATCATGGAGCCCGTGCCGGTGCAGGACGTGCCCCGCATCAACGCCGGTGCCAACACCCGCGCTTTGGTGGCCCCCGAGTTGCGCACCATCTTTTTGGGCATGGACCAAAAGCGTGACGAGCTGCTGTACTCCAGCGTGAAGGGCAAGAACCCCTTTAAGGACAAGCGCGTGCGCCAGGCCTTCTATCAGGCCATCGACATTGAAGGCATCAAGCGCACCGTGATGCGTGGCGCATCCAACCCCAGCGCCTTGATGGTCGGCCCCGGCATCAACGGTTTCAACCCCGATCTGAACAAGCGCCTGCCCTTTGACCCTGAAGCTTCTAAAAAGTTGCTGGCTGAAGCGGGTTATCCCAATGGTTTCACGGTGGACATGAACTGCCCCAATGACCGCTATGTGAACGACGGCCAGATCTGCGAAGCCGTGGCCGCCAACCTGGCCCGCGTGAACATCAAGATCAACCTCAAGGCCGAGACCAAGGGCACCTACTTCCCGAAAATTTTGCGCCGTGACACCAGCTTCTATTTGCTGGGCTGGACCCCCAGCACCTACGACGCTCACAACGCGCTCAATGCCTTGATGCGCTGCGTGGACGACAAGGGCACAGGCCAGTTCAACCTGGGTTCCTATTGCAACCCCAAGGTGGACGAGCTGACTGTGAAAATCCAAAGCGAAACCGATCAGGCCAAGCGCAATGCCATGATCAAAGAGGTCTTTGAGCTGCACAACGCCGACATTGGCCACTTGCCACTGCACCAGCAGGCTTTGGCCTGGGGCACCAGCAAAAAGGTCACGCTGGTGCAGCGTGGTGACAACTCCATGCCCTTCAAGTCCATCACCGTGAAGTGACCATGAGCAATGTCTTGACCCGTTGGCTCCACAGCGATGTGGGCTACAGCTTTCGCCAGTCGCCCACCGCCATGGTGGCAGCGGCCATCGCCTTTGTGTGCCTGTTCTCGGCGGTGTTTGCCGGCTGGGTCGCGCCCACCAACCCGTTTGATCTGGCCTCACTGGAGCTGAGCGATGCCCGCTTGCCGCCAGCCTGGATGGAGGGCGGCAGCACCAAGTTCTTGCTGGGCACCGACGACCAAGGCCGCGACATTTTGTCGGCCATCATCTACGGATCGCGCATCTCCTTGGTGGTGGGCTTGGCCTCGGTCATCTTGTCTGTGGTGGTGGGGGTGGGTCTGGGTTTGCTGGCGGGTTTTCGGGGTGGCTGGATTGACGCACTCCTCATGCGCCTGTGTGATGTGATGTTGTCATTCCCCGCCATCCTGGTGGCGCTCTTGATTGCGGGTGTGGGCCGTGCGCTGTTTCCCAATGCGCACGAGTCACTGGCCTTTGGTGTGTTGATCATCTCGATCTCGCTCACTGGTTGGGTGCAATACGCCCGCACGGTGCGCGGCACCACGCTGGTGGAGCGCAACAAGGAATACGTGCAAGCCGCGCGTGTGACGGGCGTGGCCTCCCTGCGCATCATGGTCAAGCATGTGCTGCCCAACGTGATGGGCCCGGTCATGGTGCTGGCCACCATCCAGGTGGCCACCGCCATCATCACCGAGGCGACGCTGTCGTTCTTGGGTGTGGGCGCTCCACCCACTTCGCCATCGCTGGGCACGCTGATTCGTGTCGGCAACGATTATTTGTTCTCGGGCGAGTGGTGGATCACGATTTTCCCGGGCCTGATGCTGGTGCTGATCGCCCTGTCGGTCAACTTGCTGGGTGACTGGTTGCGCGACGCGCTGAATCCGAGATTGCGATGAGTCTTTTACAAGTCAAAAACCTGGTGGTGGAATTCCCCAGCCGCCACGGCACGCTGCGTGCGCTGGACAATATTTCTTTCGACATCGCCCCCGGTGAAATTCTGGGTGTGGTGGGTGAGTCGGGCGCGGGCAAGTCGCTCACGGGCGCGGCTATCATTGGCCTGCTAGAGCCGCCGGGCCGTGTGGCCGGGGGGCAAATTTTGCTCGAAGGCCAGCGCATCGACCACCTGAACAACGACGAGATGCGCCACATCCGGGGCCGCAAGATCGGTGCGATTTTTCAGGACCCGCTGACTTCCCTCAACCCCTTGTATTCGATTGGCAAGCAGCTGACCGAAACCATCCTGGCCCACCTGCCGGTCACGCCCCAAGAGGCGCGGCAACGTGCCATCCAGCTGCTCAAGGACACCGGCATTTCGGCCGCCGAAGAGCGCATCGACCATTACCCGCACCAGTTTTCGGGCGGCATGCGCCAGCGCGTGGTGATTGCTTTGGCCTTGGCGGCTGAGCCGCAACTGATTGTGGCGGACGAGCCGACCACGGCGCTTGATGTGTCCATCCAGGCGCAGATCATCAGCTTGCTCAAAAAGGTCTGCAAGGACCGTGGCGCTGCCGTCATGCTGATCACGCACGACATGGGCGTGATCGCCGAAACCTGTGACCGCGTGGCCGTGTTGTACGCCGGGCGCGTGGCCGAAATCGGCCCGGTACACCAGGTCATCAATCACCCCGCACACCCTTACACCGCTGGCCTGATGGCCTCGATCCCCGACATGGACAGTGACCGCGAACGCCTGAACCAAATTGACGGCGCGATGCCCCGCCTGAACGCCATCCCGCAAGGCTGCGCCTTCAACCCGCGCTGCCCCAAAGCCTTTGACCGCTGCAAACAAGACCGACCCGATTTGGTCCAGGCGGGTGAAACCCGGGCCGCTTGCTGGCTGCACGACGGGAGTGCCGCATGAGCAACAACATGACCAACGCCAAGCCGCAGCCTTTGGTTGTGGCACACGATTTGGCCAAGACCTTTGACGTCTCGGCCCCGTGGCTCAACCGCGTGATCGAGCGCAAGCCGCGCCAAATGCTCAACGCCGTGGACGGCGTGAGCTTCGAGATCGAACGCGGCAAGACCCTCGCTTTGGTGGGCGAGTCCGGTTGCGGCAAAAGCACCGTGGCCCGCTTGCTGGTGGGCCTGTACGAGCCCACACGCGGCGGCCTGACCTTTGACGGCCAAGACGCGCACGCCGCTTTCAAATCAAACGATGCCAAGGCCATGCGCCAACGCATTCAGATGATTTTTCAGGACCCCTATGCCAGCCTGAACCCACGCTGGACGGTGGACAACATCATTGGCGAGCCGCTCAAAGAGCACGGCCTGATCAGCGACACCGAAGAGCTCAAAGCCCGTGTGGCCGAGTTGCTCAAGTCGGTGGGCTTGTCGCCGCTTGATATGGTCAAGTACCCGCACCAGTTTTCGGGCGGGCAGCGCCAGCGCATCTCCATCGCCCGCGCTCTGGCCACCGCACCGGAGTTTTTGGTGTGTGACGAGCCGACCTCGGCCCTGGACGTGAGTGTGCAGGCGCAGGTGCTCAACATCATGAAAGACCTGCAGCGCGAGCGCGGCCTGACATATCTGTTTATCAGCCACAACCTGGCCGTGGTGCGCCATGTGAGTGACCAGGTGGGCGTGATGTACTTGGGCCGACTGGTGGAGCTGGCCGACAAACACACCTTGTTTGGCAACCCGCAGCACCCCTACACCAAGATGCTGCTGGACGCGATTCCCAAAATGCACGACACCGGCCGCGCCCGCACCCCGGTGCAAGGCGAAGTGCCCAACCCGCTCAACCCCCCAAGCGGCTGCACCTTCCACCCCCGCTGCCCGCAGGCCACCGACATCTGCCGTTCAGAGCGCCCCGCTTTACGCGACTTCAAAGGCATCAAGATCGCTTGTCACGCGGTGGTGTGATGATGGAGAGATAGACGCAAGCTCTTTAAAGACCAAAATATCAGTCATTAACTTGATTAAATTCAATAATGGCTGAATTTTTAGACTTTAATTTTTCCTCGGTGGATGAGATTTCGCTGGTTTTGGCACAGCGCTTGAAAAACCAGAGGGTGCAAAAAGAAATCTCCCAAGCCGACATGGCGCAACGCATGGGCGTGTCGCGCAGCACGCTCAACACTCTCGAAAATACGGGCAAAGGCTCGATGACTTCTTGGGTCAAACTGGTTCAGTGCCTCGGTCAAGAGGCTCAATTTCAAACGCTGTTCAAACCGTTGATCACATCCATCGCCGACATGGCGAAACAGCAACTACCCGCTCGTCAGCGCGTTACCCGAAAGCGCCTTTGGCTTGGGGCCAAGTTGTGAAAACAGCGCACGCTTTCTACCTGGGTTGGGGTGAAAACTGGCCATTAGGCACATTGTTTAAACCTGACTTAAAGCCAGCGTCCGGGTGGTGAGCACCCAATGGATGTTTGTGGTGAGGGTTTGAACATCCAGCGCAGCCACTTGAAGCAATTGGCCAAAACCGGCGGATTGGACGAGCACTGGGCCGGGCAAAAACTGGACAGTATGCTGGCCGTGGTGGATCGGTCCATTTGACATTCGGCGTTCGACCACAAAAGCCCTTCAGCAGAGGGTACACATTAAAAGATCACAAATGGCTTGACACGTCATGGTCAAGACCGTGGAAGACGCACCGCTGTGATTGAAAGGGATAAAAAAACCCACCGTGTTGCCACGGTGGGTTTTTGACTTGTCTAAATCTCAAGCTGTCAGATGACAGCGTTAGATTAGAAAGTGTGGTTCACACTCAAAGTCGTGGCTTGAGCTTTGCGAGTAGCCGCTTCAGATGCTTCGCCATCACGCTTGTACTCGTTGGTACCTGTGGCAAGAACGATGGCAGTGCGCTTGCTCAAAGCATAAACAGCGCTGATTTGGTTACCAGACAACTTCACGTTGTCTGAAGCACCTGTGCCACGCTTGTCCTTACCAGAATAGGTGGAAGCACGCAAAGTGAGGGCACCCATGGGCACAGTCACACCAAAAACGTTGACATTGATATCGGTACCAGTTGTTTTTGTGCCTTCATCATCTGTGGCCGAGCCTTCACGATGGATGTTGGCAAAGCCCAAAGTCGCCACGCCCAGGTTGTACGAAGCGCCAATCCACTGAAGGTGTGAATCTGCAGAAGAGGCTTCGACAGCTGCAACTGCGAAAGCAGATGAGGTTGCATCTTTTCCAGCAGCAGCTTCAACGTTGCTCTTCAGCGTGTTGACACCGAAACCAGCGCTCAGAGGACCTGCAGCGTAACCAATGTGGAAGCTGGTTTGATGGCTGTCAGCTTTGCCGGTAGCGGCTGAAGCGTCGGAGTCGTTACCGTTGTTGGCAATGGCCAAGTTGGCGGTAAAGCCGCTCATGGTGGGCGATGTGAACTGAACGACGTTGTTGATGCGCTCAAAGTTGTGTGAGTTGGTATGCAGGCCGTTGGCGCTGGCAGAAGAGTTGGCTGTGCTCATACCATAAGCGCTACCGACCAAAGTGGCGGAACCAGTTTGTGTGAAGGCGTGGAAGCCAGCAGCAGCTGCAGGCACAAAACGGCCGATGCGCAGTGCACCAAAACCACCGGACAGGCCAACAGAACGCTCACGGTTACCGATGCCGGAATCAGAAGCATTGGTGGTGGAGTCAGGTGTGTGAGCACCTGTGCCAGCGCCAGCGCCAGACATCAACAAGAAGTTGGCTTTCAAGCCGCCGCCCAGGTCTTCGGTACCGCTCACGGTCAGAACCGATGTGGCCCATGTGGTGGGGCTGCCAGTGCGATCGGTTTTGACACCGACAGCAGTGTTGGACTCTTTAGCCATTGTGGTGACTTTACCCATGCTCAAGGGAGCGATATCAATCAGACCACCGATGGTCACGGAAGATTGAGCGAAAGAAGCGCCAGAAACTGTCAGAACAGCCAGAGCAAACATTGTTCCATTTTTCCACTAAGTTGGTTGAAGGTGCCTGCAGGGTGCCAAGATTTTTCCAGCATCAAAGTGATCAAAGTTGTTGGCCTGCAACTGCACAACTGATCGCGCATCCACAGCACTATTTTTCTGCACGGCACGCACTGGAACAGCACGGCAGCGGCACGGCAAAACTGTCCTCGTAAATCGTGCCAAGCGCTCCTTCAAGCGGTTGCATTTGCGATGCACAACAGTAAGCTCAAGTGATGTTGGACCGTTTTACCGCAAGCACTCACGCAAGTGCAAATGACAGCCATTACAAGACGCACGAACGCGAACGCACCGTGCCAATCCCATCAACTATCACGCCAGTGCCAGGCTATCCGCAAAAGCTTGTGATCTACAAAATCGCAGCCAGCAAGTTCTGGCAAGTGCGCTGTTGGATTGCAGGCAAGACGCACCGCAGCAGCACCCGCACACAAAGCCAGCGTGTGGCCCAAAGTTATGCACGCACTTTTTATGAACAGCGGCTTGCGCTGTCGGCCAGTTTTTACCAACAGACGCCATCTGGCATTGACGTTTTAAGCGTCACGCCAGTAGTCAAGCCACAGCACACATTTGCAGCATTGGCAGCGCAGATGACTGCAAACGAACAAGCAAGAGTTGATCGCGGTGAGTTTGCACTTGGCAGTTTGAGGGTCCTACACAACCGACTGAATGCACACATCTTGCCGCGTTGGGGTAAGCGGTCACCAACAGCTATTGATTACGCCGCCTTGCTCTCCTTCACACAATACCTCAGCAAGTGCTTTTCATCCACAACCGTCAGCCAATACCTGATCATTGTGCGCAAGGTGCTGACTTTGGCTGTGGCAGTTGGCACACTGGACAAGCTGCCAGAGTTCCCCAAAGTCCGTGTGCAAACGACACCACGAGGCGCCTTTACGCCAACTGAATACTGGCGCATCATCCGCACCGCACGCAAGCTTCAATACACACGGCACCCAGACAGCGACACTGCATTGAGAAGGAACTACCGCCTGCGTGCTGCAGAAAACACAATGCCGCCTGATGTTGCTTGGGCGATCGGCTTTATGGTCAATAGCTTCATACGCCCAAGTGACCTCAAAACATTGAAGCACAGGCACATCGAAGTGGTGCGCAATGACAACACCTACCTGCGCCTGACGCTGCCAGAAACCAAAAGCCACGGTCGTCCCATTGTCACACTGCAGCCAGCTGTGCGTATCTACCAACAGATGTCAAAGCACTATGCAGCCAAGAAGCTTGCTGCACCGGACGACTACTTGTTTTTGCCACACCTGCGTGACCGACACTATGCGCATTGGGTCTTGGCGTTTTACTTCAACTGGGTGTTGGCAAAGCTTGGCTTGAAGTTGGGACCACACGGCCAAGAACGCAGCTTGTATAGCCTGCGCCACTCCAGCATCACCTTCCGCTTGCTGTATGGCCAAGGCATCGACTTGCTGACTCTGGCACGCAATGCACGCACCAGCGTCGAAGTCATCAACAATCACTATGCAAGCACGGTGACTGGGGAGCAGAACATTGCATTGCTGCAAAGTCGCCGCACTCGCCAGTCATCCACATCTTGAGTGCGTTATTTCTTGAAGCCGTCGCGCAGCTTGACGCTGGCATTCTCGATCTGCGCATCCAACTCACCATTGCGTGTCGCAGCAATCACCGTGTCCAGCACAGCTATCAAGTTGGCCTGTTCGCCAACATCAATTGCCGTCTTGCCTTTCAGCAGCTCAAGTTGCTTGCTTCCATATGAAATCGCCAGCAGCACTTCGCCTTTTTCACCAGTCCAAAACCAAGGCTTGATGCGCACGGGAACTTCTTTGATGATTCTTGCACCCGTATCCGCATCTGCAAATGATCGGTAGCGTGTGGGTGAATAGTGTCGGCCTTCGTTCAGTGCCTCTGCCAACAGTCGCTGTTCCCCCAGCTTCATCAGCAACTTGTTGCGGCGTTTGACTAACTCAGGCAATGCACGGGTCTTGCGTGCTGCTGTGAGCTTCAGGGTATTCAAAATGGCTGTCATTGCCTTCTCCTTTGTGTGTGTTTGACAGCAACAACTTTATGATCGTGCAACGCTATGGACAACCGAACGGCTATGCACCGAAACTTTGGCGGGACATTGGGTGCTGCTTGGAGAAAAGTATTTTTGCTATGCCTGCCTTGCGTCTTCAAGTGATCTGCACACAGTGCATAGATCTTGCTGAGAACCCAAGCTTTTAAGTCGATTTGGCGATTTCAACGCCCCAGTCGTTGCTTGCGTTGGCGTTCCACTTCGGCTTGGCGTTGCTGCAAGTCCTTCTCAGCTTTCAGAGCACGCTTGCTGTGATCGATGTTGGCCTTGATGTTGTGGATGCGTGCTTGAGGCGGCGTGAGGGGCTTGATGTGTTTGATAGGTTTGAACTCGAAGAATCTCATACAACTATTTAGCAGCCTCACTTACCTACCCTGCCGTGCCTCAATGCTTCATCTCACGATCTTGTCATCCACAGTTGCATACTTTGGTTCATAGCCCTGTGCTTTCGCTTCAAGTCGCGCCATACGCTGTCGATGCAGCCGTTCTTCATCAAACACTTCTTTTGGCGTTGAGTTGAAGCGTTCGTATTGCGTTGCACCCAGGCGCCAATAAGGATTGCCAGTTTCCTCTTGCAACAACAACTCGATCTTCGCCTTCAACTCGGCACCCAAGCGTTTGTTGATCACCACAGCATCGTGGATGTTCGCAAGGACCTTGCGGCCACTTGCCTCAACAGCTGCACGCACGATGTCCATTGCGTGCGTTTCGTTGTTTTGATACAGGTATGCCACGATCTTGGCTTTGCTTGGTCTGCCACTTATCGTTTGCAAGTTAGGGTCATGCAGCAGCTCTGGCCTGTGCTGCTTAACCTGTTCAATCAACCAATCATCCAACTTGTTTTGCTCTTGTATAAACGCAAGCACCGAGGGATCTTTGACGAACCTTGCACGCTCTTCTGGGTTTTTGATGATGCTGACTAAGGCCGGATTTTGCCAAGTGCCGCCAGTGTCTTTCCAACCCTTCGTTGTCAATCGTGCACCAAAGCTAACTGCTGTGAATGCCTGCTTCAGCAGGTCCAGCTGCAACTTAGAACTCACATTGCTGTCTTCAAGAAATGTGTAAAGCCGGACCGTGTGCATCAAGTCCTTTTTGTCTTCCAGATAGTTCAGCGTGGCCTTGAACTCATTGCGCACATCTGCACCCGGCTTGTGCTGTGCAATCCATCTAACGCCATAGCCCATCTTCCAAGCAATGACACTGGAACGCACATCGTATTCCCAGCAGTTGCCAAGCATTGCCTTGCGCAGGTCTTTTGGCACGCTTTGAACGCTGACACCGGTGTAGTAAGTTCGGCCAAACGCACTTAGCTTGCGGCGTTGCAAGTAGATGCCACCTGTGTGTGCGCACACGGCCAAGATCGTTTTGGCCTGCCGTGTCCTGCTTTTCTTTTGCTTAGCATCGAACTTGTCTGACTTCGTATTGACCCAAGTGACATAGGCACTGAGGGACTCGACATCAACTTTTACAGGGTCAAACAATTCCGCCAACAAGTCTTCAGCATCATCACCAGACAACTCCGGATACAAGTGTTGGAACAACGCTTCGTTGCTTTCATCATCACCCGTTAAAAATGCGTCGATCTCACGCTCAGCTTGTTCATCTGTCATTGCCTGCGTATTTATGGACAACGGATCTTGCATCGTCACCCACTTGGTCAGCTTTATTTTGGACACAGTGCCTTTAATGTTGCTGCCCTTGTCGGCCAGCTGCACCAATGCACAGCCGTTTTCTGCAAGCCAGCTATGCACACGCACCTTGTTCTTGCCGATCTGACCGCCCTTGTTTGCAAGTGCAGAAGTCGATATGGAATACAGATTCAGCTTGCGTTCATCCTCAGCTTGACCACGCTGCAACGCATCGAACAGCATTGCACCCAACACCTTGCAATACTTCGCCAGTGCTTTTTCTGCACTTTTAGGGGGCGTTGGGAACGCCTTGCGCAGTGCCTCAAGCACTTCAGGTTTTGGTGTCAGTTTGATCATCGTTCGTCCTTGTGTTCTTCGCCGCTACAGCAGCATCACCTCTATTTAGTGATCACAAGAAATAGGTGTGTGACTTTTTATCATCCCACAAAAAGTCACACGCTTATAGTAATAACTGAAGAAGCAGCAGCCTGCCACCTGATGCCACTTGATCGGTTTGCACTTGGCTTGCCAAAAGGCCAATCCTCTGTCTTGCCAGTCCTTGCGCCACTTGGCCTGTGTGACTTGTCTGAACTGTTGCCACGATGATGCCTTGATCAATCAATCAGAAATAGGTGTGTGACTTTTTAGTCACCACACAAAAAGTCACACGCTTATAGTAATAACTGAAGAAGCAAAGCAGTGCCACCTGATGCCACTTGATCGGTTTGCACTTGGCTTGCCGATAGGCCAATCCTCTGTCTTGCTTAGTGCTTGCGCCACTTGATCTGCCTGACCACAAGCACACCGATGTCCAATCCCGTGCTTATTTCTACACCCCGTGTGCTGCAATCACCAAGGCCAGGGATCTCCGCATCCGGCAAAAACTGCGCACTAATTTTTTGACAGTAGCTATGAAGACCTGGGCTGCACACTGCAAAGCTCACACCTCAAATCAGCCCTACAGCGCACGATCAGAACTTAATTGCGTGTTGGGTAGTTGGTCGGCCTGATCGCAGCTTGTAGGGCTTTCTGTGCAATCACGCCGATTTCGTGGCGCACTTGCCACAGCACTTAGACCACGCACGCAGCCAACTGGAGACCAAACACTTTATGCAATCTAATTGGACGGCATTGCACGCACTTGAGATCGAACAAGTCAGCATCAACCCGCCAAAGCATCGGGTTTCCATTGCCCACTCAGCCGACAAGATCACACACTTGCTGCACGACCTTTATTTGGACACAGCAATGGCAGCAGCAAAATCACTCACACCCGCAGAACTGCAACGAGTTCTCGCTTACATCGACACGCAGGCCTACGCACAACGCAACAGGGCAATGTTGATGATGACTGTTGCAGCTGGACTTCGCGTTTCTGAAGTTGCTGGGCTTACGCTTGGTGATGTTTTGGACAGCACGGGTGCTGTGCGCTGTGAAGTGTTTTTGGCCAGTCATCGCGTCAAACACGGACACGCACGCACCATCTTCATCAACAGCCGTTTGCAGCAAGAACTTGCCACCTTCATTGCCACACGCACACATCACGACCCGAGCTTTCCCTTGTTTGCTTCACATCGCGGACCTCGATGCCACTTTTCGCCAAACACATTGGCACAGCACTTTTACTGGCTCTATCGCAAGGCTGGTGTGAGTGGTGCAAGCTCGCACAGCGGTCGCAAGACATTTTTGAGTTCGCTGGCATCGCAAGGCATCAGCGTGTTCGTTCTGGCAAAGTTGGCTGGCCACAAGGACATCAAAACCACAATGCGTTATGTGACCACAAGCGACGATATGTTGCGCAAGGCCGTCGAACTGGTCTAAAAACCTTAACTTAAGGATTTGCAGCAGCAGATCTGCCACGCCAACTCTCAAAATGAGACTTACGGGCATCAAGCCCCAGTCAATGCAGCCCTGCAACTAACCCACAAAAACGGCCGGGCTTGAGGATAGCTTAAAGGTCTGATGGTAGCTTGTAGGGCTTGTCTTGCTGGCACCGTGATCTGGCAAGTTGCCATCTACGCAGCCATTTGAGCTTGCTTTCTTTAAGCAATGACCAACTACAGCAGCGTCACGGCAATCGACACTTGCGCTGACGTGAAACACGACGATGCAGTCGTGCGTGCGCCTTTTGCAGCGATGTGCCCACAGCGTAAGTCCTTGCACACAGGCGTAAAAAAACCCACCGTGTTGCCACGGTAGGTTTTTGACTTGTCTAAATCTCAAGCTGTCAGGTGACGGCGTGGAATTAGAAAGTGTGGGTCAAAGTCACATCGTAGCCGGACTTGACAGAAGCTTTGCTGTCGTTGCCGTATGTAGTGTCGATGCGAGTGCGTTTGCTGAGGTTGTGTGTGTAACCCAAGCCGAACTTGCTGTTGGTTTTTTCACCATCAGCGTCTTCTGCAGAAGCAAAACCAGCCTTGATCACGCCAGCGCCCATAGGAACAGATACACCCACCAACATACCTTTGGTCTTAGCAGCTGTACCACCGGTCTCACCAGTACCAACTGTCAAAGTAGCAAAGCCCATGTTGTAAGCACCGTACAGGTTGGTGACTTCAGTACCGTCAGCGCCAGAGTCTTTGCCGAAACCAGCTGAGAATGGGCCTTGTGTAAAGGCCAAAGCCACACCACTGTGACGCTTAATACCAGTCAATTGATCGCCGGTGGTCAAGTGAACGCTGACAGGACCAAAGTTATTGGTATAACCAACACTAGAAGCGACTCGCAGAGTGCCGTTGGTGTTGGTTGTACGCATACCAACGGCACGCAACGCGCCAGCGCCGTCACCGCCGAATGGGTCGGCTTTGTTGTTAGCGGACAAGAAGCCAGCGGTGTATTGACGACCCAGGTTCACGGTACCGAAAGAACCGCTCAAACCAACGGTAGAGATACCGTTCCAGAAGTTAGCGTTGCCAGAGCCATCCTGCAGCTTCAGACGGTGCTCAATGTTGAAGTTAGCCTTCAAACCACCACCCAGATCTTCGGTGCCGACCATACGGAAACGGCTACCGTGGGTTTCTGTAATAGCAGCTTTGCTGCCATCCATCTTTTGGTAAGCGATATCCAACTGACCAGACAAGGTCACGGTAGATTGAGCGAAAGAAGCGCCAGAAACTGTCAGAACAGCCAGAGCAATCAGAGTTTTTTTCATTGCAAGTTTCTCCAAGGTTAAACAAGAGCCCCAAATCAGTTGGGTGATGTTCACCCGTCTAGACCCAGAGCCAACCCCCAAAGCGGTAGGTTGTTTCTATTGCACCAGAGCATGGTGACTTCGCCAAGACATTGGAAAAAGAAAACCACTTTTCGTTGCAGGCATGCAACACAGCCTAGGGCTTCCCCTTGGTAGGGACTATTTGATTTGTCAGTTTTGTCAATAATTTCAAGTACTTCCGGACTCTTTTAGAGCCGTCACCTGAGACAGCGGTTGATCCTGCTTTTCTGATGTTTGAATTTTTTTTCACTGCCACCCGGCAATTTGCAGCCTTGTCTGTGACATTTCGCATTCAGCAATCGGCTGCTTGCCGGTGCTGAAGCCCCTGAACTACAAATTTTGGATCTTTGAAGAGCATTGCAGGACGAATCTGTCGGGGCCCCAAGATGCCGACCGCCCACGAGGCGTTCTGTTGCACAGGCCTTGGCACAGCGGGCGCTTTGTATACACTGAGCGCATGATGAATGCCCTGATTTTGGCCGCCGACAGTGCTTTGCGTACTTTGTGCGCCGAGCCCCGCGCCAGTCGGCCCAGCCCAGCCGCTTCTGTGACTGCGTTGCAACTGAACGATGCCGAGCGTCGCCAAGCCGGGGCGCTGATGCGCATCAACCATGTGGGCGAGGTTTGCGCCCAAGCGCTGTACACCGGTCAAGCCTTGGCTTGCAAAAGTCCGGCCCTGCGCGCGCAGCTGGCCGAAGCCAGCCGCGAAGAAACCGACCACTTGGCCTGGACCCAACAGCGTCTGGACGATCTGAACGACCGCCCCTCCCTGCTCAACCCCCTTTGGTATGCCGGTGCGTTTGCCATTGGTTTTGCAGCTGGCAAGATCGGCGGCGACCAAGTCAGCCTGGGTTTTGTGGTCGAGACCGAGCGCCAGGTCGAGGCCCACCTGCAAAGCCACATGGATTTGTTGCCAGCCGCCGACACCGCATCACGCGCGATCGTGTCGCAAATGAAGGCTGACGAAATCGCCCACGCCCAGATGGCCATGAAAGCCGGTGCTGCAGAACTGCCTGCCCCGGTCAAATCCATCATGACCATGGCCGCCAAGGTCATGACCACCGTGGCGCATCGGGTCTGACTTGTTGGGTTGACGTTCAAGTCAACAATTTTTCCGTACGCCGTTTGAAAAGTTCGCGATCGCCAGTGATCAGCTTGTCTTTCAGACTTTGGGAAGGTGAGGTCATGTCAGCAAAACGCCTTCTGAAAGCGCCACCAGATCGACGGGCAAAGTGGGATGTGAGGTATCGAGCAAGCGCACATCTACTTTGCGTCCGTCCAGCTGTCTTTGCAATTGGGCTGACAGCAAGGAGGCCTCCCAAAGCGGGTTATCAACCGCCTGATGGAGCTGAATGTGAAGGTCAATGTCCCCGCCTTTGACCGCGTCGTCCAAACGCGAACCAAACAAACGAACCTGTACGCAGTCACCAAAATGCTGCACAACAGCTTGATGGATGATGGCTTACGATTGGGCAGAAAGTCTCATGGCATTCAAAGTGAGGACAGGTTCCATGCGTAACGGATTCAGCTGACTTCGACCACCTCAAAACTGGTGGTGATCTCCGCCGTTTTGCCCAGCATGATGCTGGCCGAGCAGTATTTGTCGTGGCTCATGGCGATGGCACGCTCTACCGCGCTGGCGGGCACGCCTTTGGCCGTGACGGTGAAGTGCATGTTGATGCGGGTGAAGACTTTGGGGTCGACCTCGGCGCGTTCGCTGCTGATCTTGACGCTGCAGCCGCGCACGTCGTGACGCCCGCGCTTGAGGATGAGCACCACGTCATAGGCGGTGCAGCCGCCTGTGCCCGCCAAAAGCATTTCCATGGGGCGTGGGGCGAGGTTCTGGCCGCCGTTTTCGGGCTTGGCAGCGTCCGGGGCGCCGTCCATGTTGACGATGTGGCCCGAGCCGGTTTCGGCAACAAAGCCCATGCCCGAGCGGGTGCCGGCCGCGCCGGTCCAGGTGACTGTGCATTCCATTTTTGTTTCCTTGTATCTCATCCCTACTATTGATCCGGCCCGATGAAGTATGAATAGGCTTTATGGTTGCTTCCTCTTTGTCATCCCGGGCGAAGACCCGGGATCCAGCGTTGAGCACTGACTTTCGCAAAGACCTGCAGTGCATTGTGGATCCCGGCTCAAGGCCGCGATGACAAAGAAAAAAATTCAAACTTCACCGGACCGAATCAATGAGCGAAGGGCGCTTGATGGGTTTTGGAGGTGGTCAACTTTACAAGTTTTTGCACTTCGAGACTGTCAACTTGCTGCAACGCAACAAAAACACCCGTACAATTACGAACAAGCGTGCTTTTTTAGCCCGCACCCCTTGTCTCCTCCACCCTCTGAAAAGGTGGATTTGCCCCAAGTCTCAAGACTTGGGGCATTTTTTTGTCCAAAAATTTCTTGAACGAACCCGAACCACTTCTTCACAAGGATTTAAATACTGTCTAATGTACAAAATAGTTCTCATAAATGAGGTTCAATTTTGTCCACTATCTTTATCAACAAAAAAATTTGGGCTACCTGCATAGGGACATGTGCACTCCATGCCTGGGCTCAGAATACGATCCTGATCACTGAAAAAGCCATCGAATACAGGCAATTTAATCGCGTGCAAATTACAGGCTCGAGCATCATCCGCAAAGAGACCATTCAAGCCTTGCCGGTGCAAATCATCACCCGGCAAGACATTCAGAACTCTCTGGCCAAAAACCTCGAAGACCTCTTGCATGCGCATCCAGCCATGCTGAACTTCAGCCAACCGCCTAATTTGGGTTTGACCCGAGGAGGCTATTCCTCCGCTTCATTACACGGTATGCCAACAGGCACCCTGGTGCTGCTCAATGGGCAGCGCCTGGCCAGTTACCCCAGGCAAACCATCATCTCCATCGAGCGCAGTGGCACCGACTTGTCACAAATTCCGCTCAGCGCTGTCGATCGCATTGAATTGCTGTCAGACGGTGCATCGTCACTTTACGGGACGGATGCCATCGCTGGTGTCGTGAACATCATCACGCAAACAGAGCGCAAACAATGGGAGGTCACAGCACAAACACGAATACCAGACCATCAAAAAGGGGTGGGGAAAAGCTTGCAAATCAACGGCGGAAAAGGCGAGCTCAAGCGTGACGGGTACAGCTGGGTTCTGACCGCTGAAATCGAGCAACAAGATGCTCTGCTTGGCAAAGATCGTCCTTATGCATCAATGGGACGCTACGAGTTTTCGCATGAAGGCAGGTTGTACACAAGGGACGGACCTGCATTGACGCCAGTTCAATCCGTTCCAACATTGAGCACCAGCAATAAAACCAGTGCGCCGTTCGGTCGCCTCTGGAATGCGATGTACCAAAATGGCGAATGCCCGAAAACCTATTTGGCAGACCAGACCCAGCCTGCATGTCTTTACAACCCCTATGCAGACTTTAGCCTCTACCCCAAGCAGGACATGAAACGCCTGCACTCGCAATTGCAATGGCAAACCTCTGCAGGCGTGGCCTATGCCGAGTTGCTGCACAGCCAGATTGACCAAGAGCGCTTGAGCACCCGCTGGGACACGTATGTCAGCCGTATCGGAAGCAACCCGACCGATCCCGGCTATGCCTTGGCCAGTGCACAGGGCTTCACGCCAGGACAAACATTTTTGCTGTGGCGACCTTCTGAATTGGGCGCTCTGAGCCAGTTCTACCAAGACAAATACACCAGCATCCGCACGGGGATCAAAGGCACATGGTCCGATTGGGACTATCAAGCCAGCGCGTCTTGGTCGCAGAGTTCCGGAAGATGGTCACGAGAAACCGCCACCTACCCCAACTTGGGGCGGACAACAGACACCGCGAGGGTTTTGACAAACGACGTGCTTCTGATGCCACTGAACTCAGGCGCACAAAGCAGCGAAGAAATGAAGGCCTTGCTGGCCTCCTTGCCCGTGCAAAAATTTTTCGACCAAGGCATGACGCAAGCGCAATCGTTGCAGCTGAACGCCTCCAAAGCCGTCGGGGAGTTCAATGGACAGGATATGTTGGTCGGGTGGGGTGCCGAATGGCGACAACACACAGACCGATATACACCCGACCTGTCACGTCAACCCGCATTCAATGCATCGCGACAGATTTGGGCGCAGTATGTTGAATTGATCTTGCCTGTGACCAGCAACGCAGAAATTTCAGGGGCTGTACGGCACGACCGTTACAGTGATTTTGGCGGCACCACCAATGCCAAGCTGGCAGGCAAATGGCTCTGGACACCACAATGGCTTCTGCGGGGCTCGGTCGGCACTGGCTTTCGCGCACCCACCCTGGGACAAATGACAGAGACGGAAACTTTCTCAAGCGCTTTTGTTACCAGTACCGGATGCGCAGGCGTACTGAACCAAGTGGCTGCTCAATTATCTCAATCCATGGGACGTCAGGGACAATGTGTCGACGATGAAGCCCTGTGGTTGTCAGGCAAGGGCTCTCGGGACTTAAAGCCCGAAACCTCCGTTCAGCAGACACTGGGGCTTCGGTTCATGCCCAGCGCCAGTCATTCCTTCAGCGTGGACTACTGGCGCATCAGCATGCGCGATACGATTCGCCAATACCCGTTCAATCTTGTCTTGTCTGATCCACTGAAAAATACGCAATTTTTTACGCTGAACTCATCCGATCGACTGGATCTGTACTTGCCAATGGTCAATATGGGGTCTTCTGTGAAGTCGGGGTTGGATCTGTCCTGGATTTACCGGGTACCCATCGACAGCGGGCGAATTTTCTTCAAGTTTGACACCACGCACTACCTGAAGTCTGAACAAATCATCATTCCAGGCTCAGCCTCTAGCAGTGATTTGGGGAAATATTCAGACGCATCCGGCACCGTCACTCCCCGCAAAGTGTCACGCTGGACAGCGGTATACCAGCACGCCCAAGGATCGATTTCAGCGACGCTGAACCACACCAGTGGTTACATCAGTGACACTTTTCCGGCACTAGACCAGCAAACTGGAAAGCTTACCGACATCACGGGAATGAAAGTTCCATCTTTCTGGACCTTGGATTTGCAAACTCGCTACAACTGGTCATCCAACATCACATTGAAAGCAGCTGTTGGCAATATTTTGAACCGAGCAGCACCGATGTCATTTACCCAGAACACAAGTACCCTCATTGGCATCAACCCCAACTTGAGCTCGACATGGGGACGCACTCTGTCGCTTGGCGTGACAGCCCGATTTTGAACATTGAACCGAATCAGGGGACGGTATCATCACCCGGCTGCCCCGGATGATCCGGTTGCTCGCCCTCGATTCAATATGACCACCAACAAACTCAACCCCGCCGATTACCTGATCAAAATTCTCAACGCCAAGGTCTATGACGTGGCGACCGAATCGGCCCTGGAACCCGCCAAGAACCTGTCGCGCCGTTTGGGCAACCAGGTGCTGCTCAAGCGCGAAGACCAGCAGCCCGTGCACAGCTTCAAGCTGCGCGGGGCTTACAACAAGATGGCGCACCTGAGCCCCGAGCAGCTCAAGAAAGGCGTCATCTGCGCCTCGGCTGGTAACCACGCGCAAGGTGTGGCCCTGAGCGCCAGCCGCTTGGGCACCCGCGCCGTGATTGTCATGCCCACCACCACGCCGCAGGTGAAGATCGATGCGGTCAAAGGGCTAGGGGGCGAAGTGGTGCTGTTTGGTGACAGCTATTCGGATGCCTACAACCATTCGCTGGCCTTGCAAAAAAAACAGGGCCTGAGCTTTGTGCACCCCTTTGACGACCCGGACGTGATCGCAGGCCAGGGCACGATCGCCATGGAAATGCTGAGTCAGCACCAAGGCCCACTCGATGCGGTGTTTGTCGCCATTGGCGGCGGTGGCTTGATCAGCGGTGTGGCCAATTACATCAAGGCGGTGCGCCCAGGAGTGAAGGTGATTGGCGTGCAGATGAACGACTCCAACGCCATGATCCAATCGGTCAACGCCAAACAGCGCGTGACCTTGTCCGATGTGGGCCTGTTTTCAGACGGCACCGCCGTGAAGCTGGTGGGCGAAGAGACCTTCCGCGTGGCCAGCAACTTGGTGGACGAGTACATGACCGTGGACACCGATGCGGTGTGCGCGGCCATCAAAGATGTGTTTGTGGACACCCGCTCGATCGTGGAGCCTGCAGGCGCACTGGCTGTGGCGGCCATCAAGCAGTATGTGGCCGCGCACAAATGCAAGGGCCAGACCTTTGCGGCCATCTTGTGCGGTGCCAACATGAACTTTGACCGCCTGCGCTTTGTGGCCGAACGTGCTGACGTAGGCGAGGAGAAAGAAGCCCTGTTTGCGGTGACCATTCCGGAAGAGCGTGGCAGCTTCAAGCGCTTTTTGGAACTGATCGGCAGCCTGCCGGGCGGACCGCGCAATGTGACCGAGTTCAATTACCGCATGAGCGATTCGGACAAAGCCCATGTGTTTTTGGGTTTGAGCACCCACGGCAAGGGAGAAAGCACCAAGATCGCGGCCAAATTCAACAAGCAGCAGTTCAAGGCGATTGACCTGACGCACGACGAACTTGCTAAAGAGCACATCCGCCACATGGTGGGCGGACACTCGGCCCTGTCGCAAGACGAACGCCTGCTGCGCTTTGAATTTCCCGAGCGGCCCGGCGCCTTGCTCAAATTCTTGAGCCTGATGCGCCCGGGCTGGAACATCTCTTTGTTCCATTACCGCAACCAGGGTGCAGACTACGGCCGCATTCTGGTGGGCCTGCAGGTACCGCCCAAGGACGACAAAGCCTTTGACAAGTTCCTCAAAACGCTGGGCTATCCGTATGCGGAAGAGACCGATAACCCGGTGTACCGCCTGTTTTTGCGCGCCTGAACGTCCCACAAGCCAGCTCGGCTGGCCACTCCAGGTGCGTCAAGGTGCCTTGTCGGTGCCGGGCAAACTGAGTGAAAAAAGAGCCGCCCCTTGGGCGCTGACGCCCAGCTGGGCTTGCTTTGGGCCCAGGCTTTGCAAAAACACGCCATCCGTCACGGTTTGCCCCACCCGGAAAGCCCTTGGCGGCTGGCCATCGACCGCAATCAGGGCACTGCCCTGGCCCGAAGCCCCGGCCACCACACCCCAGAGCTGAAAACGCGAGGATTGGGCGATGCTCACCTCGGGCACTGGCGCTGGAACTTGCACGCCCCAGACCCGAGCCATGTGAACAGACGATTGCACTGACGATGCGCTGGTTGCTTGGGCCAAGGCCTGCACCACAGGCAGGCCCTGCACCGCGCTGCCCGAGGGAAAGTTCAGCACCCAGAACACCGCGCTGGCAGCAGCTGCACACCACAGCAGGGCGGCCCCAACACCGGGCCAAAACTTGGCGCTTTGTGGGGCGGGCGAGGTTTGTAACATGGCCGGATTATGATCGAAGGCATGCAAGACACCGCCCCACTCCCCGCCACAAGTTCTGAGACCGCTGCGGCTCGCCTAGCGCCAGCCCGCCAGCGCGGCTTCACCCTGATCGAGCTGATGGTCGTGCTGGCCATCATCGGCGTGCTGGCCGCCCTCATCGTGCCCAATGTACTGGGCCGTGCGGACGACGCCCGCATCACCGCCGCCCGCACCGATGTGGGCAATCTGATGCAGGCACTCAAGCTCTACAAGCTGGACAACCAGCGCTTCCCAAGCACCGAGCAGGGCTTGAACGCCCTCATCCTCAAGCCCACCACAGAGCCCGTGCCCGGCAACTGGAAGCCTTATCTGGACAAACTGCCCAAAGACCCTTGGGGCCGTCCTTACCAATACCTGAACCCCGGCATCAAGGGCGAGGTGGATGTGCTGTCCTTTGGCGCTGACGGTCAGGCCGGCGGTGAGGGCAACAATGCCGACCTCGGCAGCTGGCAGTAAACGCCCAAGCGCCCTGTACCAGGGCTTCACGCTACTGGAGCTGCTGGTGGTGGTGGCCTTGATCGCCGTGGCCACCGCGGGCGTGAGCCTGTCGCTGCGAGACAGTGCCCAAAGCGCCCTGCAGCGCGATGCCGAACGCCTGGCCGTGCTGCTGGAAACCGGCCGCGCCCAGGCACGCGCCAACGGGTTGCCGGTGGTCTGGCGCACCCAAGACAACTCAGCCAAACCCGTGCAAAGTTTTGTTTTTGAAGGCCTGCCACCGCCTGGCCTGCCGCAAAACTGGTTGGCCGATAGCACCCGCGCTGCGCCAGGCAGCGCCATCACTTTAGGACCGGAGCCCCTGATCGAGCCCCAGGGCGTGGCGGTGTCCAGCGTCTTGGCACCGGGTCAGCCACTGTGGGTGGTCACCGATGGGTTGCGGCCGTTCAAGGTTCAAAACACCGCCGTATGGGTGGGGCCGTGAGGACGCGCGCCATCTCACCTGCAGGAACTGCAATGAATGCGGTGTCTCAGGGGTCCAAGAGATGGATCCCGGATCAAGTCCGGGATGACAGCCTGTGGGACCTCGGCACCGCACGCACACAAGAACCCAAGTCCGCATGCATCTCCCAGCCTGTCATCCCGGCCCCTGCGCCGGGACCTACCTCCCAACCTGTCATCCCGGCCCCTGCGCCGGGATCCACCGCCCATCGTGTCATCCCGGCCCCTGCGCCGGGATCCACCGCCCATCGTGTCATCCCGGCCTCCGAACCGGGACCTACCTCCCAACCTGTCATCCCGGCCTCCGAGCCGGGACCTACCTCCCAACCTGTCATCCCGGCCCCCGAGCCGGGATCCACCGCCCATCGTGTCATCCCGGCCTCCGAGCCGGGATCCATCTTGCAGCGCGGCTTCACCCTGATCGAGGTGCTGGTCGCCCTGGGCATCACCGCCATAGCGCTCATGGCCGGGCTGCAGGCCACAGGCTCGCTTAGCCGCAATGCCGAACGCCAGACGGTGAGCATGCTGGGGCAGATCTGCGCCGACAACCAATTGATCGCGCTGCGCTTGCGCCGACAACTGCCCGACACGGGCAACACCAGCGTCGAGTGCATGCAGGCCGGGCGCTTGCTGCAGGTCGAGGTGTCGGTGCGGCCCACGCCCAACCCCAATTTCAGGCGCGTCGATGCACGGGTGCTGGACCAAGGCGTTTATGTGCTGCAGGTATCCACCGTGATGGGGCGCAACTAATGGCCGCGCAACGGATGGTGACAAGCCAACAAACCACACGCGGCTTTACCCTGATCGAGGTGCTGGTGGCCATCAGCGTGATGGCCCTGATGAGCCTGATGGCCTGGCGCGGGCTGGACGGCATGCTGCGCAGCCAAAGCAGTTTGCAAAGCCGCTCGGACGAAATCCGCGGCCTGCAAGCAGGCCTGGCCCAGTGGCAAACCGACCTGGACCAATTGGCCGAGCTGCCCGGCACACCCAGCTGGGACTGGAACGGCCAGGTACTGCGCCTGACGCGGCGCACCGCCGACGCCCCCCTGCCCAGCAGCGGCCCCAACACCAACCCCAGCGAGACAAATCGTCAGACCGTGCCCGTGCCCGCCAGCGTGCGCGTGGTGGCCTGGACTTGGCGCAGCGACCCGGGTCGGCCCGGCGGCGGCGACTGGCAGCGTTGGCAATCACCGCCCTTGAGCCAGCGCCAAGACTGGCAAGGCGCCTGGGCGCTGGCCGGGCAATGGGGTCAGACCGCCAACGACAGCACACGCGCCGGCCAGATCCAGATTCACCCTTTGTCGGGCTGGCAGCTGTTCGTGCACCGGGGCGGCAGCTGGACCAACCCCTTGTCGAGCGCCGCTGTGACCGCAGGCACGCCCGGCAACCCCAACACAAACACCAACTCGAACGCAAATGCCAGCGCCACCACCCCCGACGGTGTGCGTCTGGTGCTGACCCTGCCCCCCGGCCCCGCAGGCGCGGGCACGCTCACCCTGGACTGGGTGCGCCCCACCTTGTCGGGAGCGCCATCGTGATGCACACCCAACAACGCCAGCGCGGCGCGGCCTTGCTCACCGCCATGCTCACGGTGTCCCTGGTGGCCACGCTGGCCAGCGCCGCGCTGTGGCAGCAATGGCGGCAAGTCGAAATCGAGATCGCCGAGCGCGGGCGCAGCCAGACCGCCTGGATGATGACGGGGGCACTCGACTGGACGAGGCTGATCCTGCGCGAAGACGCGATTTCTGCGCAAGGTGCCGCCGCCGATCATTTGAGTGAACCTTGGGCCTTGCCAGTGCAGGAATCCAAACTGTCGACATTTCTGTCACAAGACCAGCAGTGGCGCGAGGGCGATGCCGAGGTCTTTTTGTCAGGCCAGATCACCGACGCCCAATCGCGCATGAACGTGATGAACCTGCTCCAGGACGGACAAATTTCTGCCCCCGCGCTGGCCCGCTTTGCCGCCTTGTTCCAGCGCCTGGGCCTGCCACTGGCCGAGCTACAAACCCTGGCCCAGCAGCTCCAGGCCAGCTTGCAGGCCAGCAAGGCCAACCAAGCCAGTACAAATCCGGGCACCAACAGCCCGAGCGCAGCCCCCTTGCTGCCCCAACAAACCGCGCAACTGGTCTGGCTGGGCCTGAGCCCCGGCACGCTGACCGCCTTGCAGGCGCACATCACCTTGCTGCCCGAGGCAACCCCCGTGAACCTGAACACCGCCTCCCCCGAAGTGCTCTCGGCCGTGTTGCCCGGGCTGGACCTGGCCTCAGCACGGCAAGCCGTGACCCAGCGCCAGCGCGGTCACTGGGCCAGCCTGAGCGCCGCGCAAGAAGCCCTGGGGCCAAGCGGTCGATTGTTGGACGACAAACAACACAGCGTGCAAAGCCGTTACTTTGAAGTGCAGGGGCGCATGCGCATCGACAACGTGGTGCAGCAAGAGACCGCGCTGGTGCAGCGCGAAGGCGGCCAGGTGCGCATGCTCTGGCGCGTGCGCAGCCCCCAATTGCGACTTGATGCCCCTCTACAATGATCTGCACATGCGCACCCTGATCATCCAACTGCCGTCGGGCCCACCCAGCCCCACCCTCGCCTACCCCCATGCCCGGGTCGATGCCGAGCCCGGCACGCGCCCGCTCAAACTGCAATGGGCGGCAGCCGCTTTGTTGCCCGCCGCCGATCGTCAAACCGAAACTGTGGCCCTGGTGCCCGCTGCGGTCTTGTCGTGGCACCGCGTCGATCTCCCCGCAGGTCTGCACAAACAAGCCCAGCGCGTGCAAGCAGCCCTGCAAGGCTTGCTGGAAGACCGTCTGCTGGACGACCCCGAGCAAGTGCACCTGGCCTTGCAAACCAACTGGGCCAACACCCCCCGCCCCTGGGTGGCTGCGTGCGACCGAGCCTGGCTGAGCGCCCACCTGCAAGCCCTCGAACAAGCGGGTTTGCCTGTGCACCGCATCGTGCCCGAACTCTCGCCAGGCACGACCGCCAGCCCGGTGCAGCTCACGGCCCTGGGCGATGCCGACACCGGCTGGTTGTGGGTCAGCCACCCCGAACGCGGCGTCTGGGGCCAGCCTTGGGCAGCCCTGCGCCCAACCGGATTGGCGGCCCATGAACGACTGGGGCTGTCCGAGCCCGAGCGGGCCTCGGCCGCGCTGCAGGCCGAACCCGGCGCTGTGGCCTTGGCCACGGAACTACTGGGCGCAGGCGTGCGGCTCATGCCCCCGGCCCAGCACTGGCTGGCCGCCGTGGCGGGTGATTGGGACCTGGCCCAATTTGAGCTGCGCGCCAACGCCCGCAGCCGCCAACTGAAAAACTGGCAACGCAACGCCAGCAGCCTGTGGCACAGCCCCGCTTGGCGGCCCGCACGCTGGGGCTTGTGGCTCTTGCTCGCCGCGCAATTGGTGGGCCTGAACGCCTGGGCTTGGAAAACCCGCGCCGACTGGCAAGCCCAGCAAAGCAGCTGGGCCCAGGTTCTGCGGGAGACCTTCCCAAAAACCAGCTTGGTGGTCGATGCGCCTCTGCAAATGGGCCAACAGGTCGAGCGCCTGCGCCAAGGCTCGGGCCAGCTCGTCGCGGGCGACCTCGAAGCCATGCTGGCCGCGCTGGGCCAAGCCCTGCCGCCCGGGCTGGCCGCGCCGCGCCAATGGGCTTACCAAGCGGGCCAGATGCGCCTGCAAGACTTTCAGCCCGATGCCGCCCAGCAGCAAGCCTTGACACAAAGCCTGAGCACCTTGGGCTATGCCTGGCGCGCCCAAGGCGACGGCTGGTTGATGACCGCCCAAACAGAGGCCAAGCCATGAGCCCAAACACCCTGACCGCTCAAATGCGCAGCGGCTGGCAAGCTGCCTGGGCCCGGCGCAGCCCGCGTGAACAACAATTGCTCAGCATGGGCGTCTGGGTGCTCGGCCTGGCCGCGCTGTGGATGCTGGCCCTGGCCCCGGCGCTGCGCACTTGGCAAGAGGCCCCGGCTCGCCAGGCCCTGCTCGACGCCCAAAGCCAGCGCATGCGCCAGCTGCAGGCGCAAGCCCAGAGCCTGCAAAAGCCTGTGACCCTCTCCCGCGCCGATGCCGCCAAGTGGCTGGAGAAAAGCCTGACGGAACTGGGACCCAATGCGCGCATCAGCCTGCAGGGTGAAACCGCCACCCTGAGCCTGCAAGCCGCCCCGGCAGCCGCATTGGCCCGCTGGCTGAGCCAAGCGCGTGACAACGCCCAAGCCTTGCCCACACAAGCCCAGCTGCAGCACGCCAGCCCCCCCGGCCCAAACAACTTGGATGTCACCTGGCGCGGCAGCCTGGTGCTGCGCCTGCCATGACATCCACCCAGACCATGAAAGCCCTGCGCCGCACCAGCGCCCCCTCGGCCAGTCCGGTGCGTGCGCCTTGGTCGCTTGCATGGCTCGGCGCGCTCTTGGGTCTGGGCCTAGCGCTGTTGGTTTGGGCCCCTGCACGCTGGCTGGCTTGGGGCGTGGCACAGGCCAGCCAAGGCCAAGTGCAATGGCTCAACCCCCGGGGCACGGTGTGGCAAGGTTCGGCCCAGCTGCTGCTCAGCGGCGGCCCGGGCAGCCGCCAGCCGCAGGCCCTGCCCGGTCGGCTGCACTGGACCCTGTCACCGGCTTGGGCCGGTCTGCGGCTGGGCTGGCGGGCCGACTGCTGCATGACCCAAGCCGCCAGCGTACAAGCCGCTCTGGGTTGGAACACCCTGCAGCTGCAAGCCAGCGACCACCAGTCGAACTGGCCGGCCGCGCTGCTCAGCGGCCTGGGTGCGCCCTGGAACACGCTGCAGGCCGAAGGCCAGTTGCAGCTGCGCACCGAAGCACTGCAACTGCAATGGGCGCAAGGCCGTCTGCAAATGCAGGGCCTGCTGGAGCTGAGCCTGCAAGACATGTCTTCGCGTCTGAGCCCCGTCAAGCCCATGGGCAGCTACCGCGTCGCCCTGACCGGCACCCCCGAAGGCACGCCCACCCCAGGCTTGGACCTGAGCACGCTGCAAGGCCCTTTGCTGCTGTCGGGCCAGGGCCAATGGGTGGGCCAGCGGCTGCGCTTTACCGGAGAGGCCCGTGCGACCGAAGGCCATGAGGCCGCATTCGATAATTTGCTCAACATCCTGGGCCGCCGCCAAGGCGCGCGCAGCTTGCTGTCTTTGGGATAAACCCGGTTTAACCTCAGCCCTCATGATCAGCCCCCACCTTCAACCCCTGCTGCATCCACCCTGCACCCCCTGTTTCAAGACCTGAACACCATGAACGACTTTGCTCACATGCGCCCCTTGAACCATGCCCGCTTGCCCCGCAGCGCTTTGGCCGTGGCCTGCCTCGCGGCCCTGGGCTGGCTCGCGCCCGGGGTGCATGCCCAAAACGCGGACAAGCCCGCCGCCGACCCAGTGGTCAATCCGATCGCGAACCCGCCCGCCCTCAAGGCACCGCGCCGGGAACCCGTCACGCTCAATTTTGTGAACGCCGAGATCGAGGCTGTGGCCCGCACCCTGGCCACCTTGTCGGGTGCGAACGTGGTGGTTGACCCGCGTGTCAAAGGCACGATGTCCTTGTCAAGTACCGTGCCCGTGCCCCCGGCGCAGGCCCTGCGATTGTTTTCAGCGCAACTGCGCACCCAGGGCTTTGCGCTGGTGGAGTCGGCCGGGCTTTACACCGTTGTGCCCGAGGCCGAAGCCAAACTGCAAAGCAGCGCCGTGTCGGCCGGGGCCGTGCCCGCCGGGACCGGGCAAATCGTGACGCAAATCTTCAAGCTGAACCACGAAAACGTGAACAACTTGGTGCCGGTGCTGCGCCCCCTGATCAGCCCCAACAACACCATCAACGTCAACCCCGGCACCAATGCGCTGGTCATCACCGACTACAGCGACAATCTGCAGCGCTTGGGCCGCATCATCGCGGCGCTCGATGTGGCCAACGCCACAGGCGTTGAGGTGCTGCGCCTGCGCCACGCCATCGCGGGCGACCTGGCCCCCATGGTGCAGCGTCTGATCGAATCGGGCGCTGCCGCTGCCCCAGCTGCCCAAGGCCAATCAGACAACTCGTTCAAGACCACCGTCATCCCCGAGGTGCGCACCAACTCGCTCATCGTGCGGGCGGCCAACCCGGCGCGTCTGGCGCTGGTACGCAGTTTGGTCGACCAACTCGACCAGCCCAGCGCCAGCGGCGCGGGCGCGGCCAGCGGCAACATCCATGTGGTCTACCTAAAGAACGCCGAAGCCACCAAACTGGCCACCACCTTGCGCGCCGCCATCGCGGGCGAGACACGCAGCGGTGTGGCCGCCATCAGTGCAACGCCTGGCAACCCGGCTGCAGCGGGTGCGGGTACCACAACCGGGAGCGTCAGCCCCTCGTCCCAACCGTCCACCGGCGGCCAAATTCAGGCCGACCCGGCCACCAACGCGCTCATCATCACCGCGCCCGAGCCGCAATACCGCCAGCTGCGCAGCGTGATCGACATGCTCGACCAGCGCCGCGCCCAGGTGTTTGTGGAGAGCCTGATCGCCGAGGTCAGCGCCGACAAGGCCGCCGAGTTTGGTGTGCAGTGGATGAGCGGCACCGGCACCAACGGAAGCCTTGTGGGATTGTTGGGCACCAATTTTGCAGTGGGCGGT
>JBIKHW010000306.1:0-4178 GCA_044361935.1 Limnohabitans sp.
CCTGCCAAGCGGGCCAACTCCTACCTGGCTTGCTCGGACCCGTCCGACGTGGCCCGCGTGGAAGACCGCACCTACATCTGCTCGGTCAAAAAAGAAGACGCTGGCCCCACCAACAACTGGATGGAACCCGCGCAAATGCGCGCCACCCTGAACCCGTTGTTTGACGGCTGCATGGCCGGTCGCACCATGTACGTGGTGCCTTTCTCGATGGGCCCCTTGGGCTCGCACATCAGCCACATTGGCATTGAACTCAGCGACAGCGCCTACGTGGCCGTGAACCAGAAAATCATGACCCGCATGGGCAAAGCCGTCTACGACGTGCTGGGCACAGACGGCGAGTTCGTGCCTTGCATGCACACCGTGGGCGCACCTTTGGCCGCCGGCCAGAAGGACACCACCAGTTGGCCTTGCAACCCCAGCACCAAGTACATCGTGCACTACCCCGAGACCCGCGAGATCTGGTCTTATGGTTCGGGCTACGGAGGCAACGCGCTGCTGGGTAAGAAGTGCTTTGCGCTGCGCATCGCCTCCAACATGGGCCGCGAGCAAGGCTGGTTGGCCGAGCACATGCTGATTTTGGGCGTGACCAACCCCGAAGGCAAAAAGTACCACGTTGCAGCGGCTTTCCCCAGCGCTTGCGGCAAAACCAACTTCTCAATGCTGGTGCCACCCGCCGCGTTTGACGGCTGGAAAGTCACGACCATCGGTGACGATATCGCCTGGGTCAAACCGCACACCGACGGCAAGATGTACGCCATCAACCCCGAAGCCGGTTACTTTGGCGTGGCCCCCGGCACCAACATGAAGACCAACCCCAACTGCATGCTGAGCCTGCACAAGGACGTGATCTTCACCAACGTGGCCCTCACGGACGACGGCGACGTGTGGTGGGAAGGCATGGAAAAGGACACCGGCAAACTGCCCGACCATTTGATCGACTGGCAAGGCAAGGACTGGACCCCCCAGATCGCCAAAGAAACCGGCGCCAAAGCCGCTCACCCCAACGCCCGCTTCACCGTGGCCGCAACCAACAACCCGGCTCTGGACCCCGCATGGGACGACGCTGCAGGCGTGCCGATCGACGCGTTCATGTTCGGTGGCCGCCGCTCGACCACTGTGCCCTTGGTGACTGAAGCACGCAGCTGGACCGAGGGTGTGTACATGGCCGCAACCATGGGGTCAGAGACCACTGCTGCCGCCTTTGGCGCCCAAGGCGTGGTGCGCCGCGACCCCTTCGCCATGCTGCCGTTTTGCGGCTACAACATGAGCGACTACTTCCAGCACTGGCTCAACACCGGCGCCAAGGCCGAGGCCGCTGGCCACAAGCTGCCTGCCATGTACTGCGTCAACTGGTTCCGCAAGGGCGAAGACGGCTCGTTTGTCTGGCCCGGCTACGGCGACAACATGCGCGTGCTCAAGTGGATGATTGACCGTCTGGAAGGCAAAGTCACTGGCGAGCAGACCATGTTTGGTGTGGCGCCCACCTATGCAGAAATCAACTGGAACGGCATTGCCTTCAGCGCCGAGCAGTTCAAGGCCGTGACCAGCATCGACAAAGACGCCTGGCAAGCCGAATTCAAGCTGCACGACGAACACTTTGCACAGCTGAGCTACCACTTGCCCCAGGCACTGCTCGACACCAAGGCTTCGCTGGAAAAGCGTCTGGCTTAAACCCGTTCAGGCCCAGCGCTCAAATGGCGCTCTGCCTTGCAACCGCCCCGGCCACAAACCGGGGCGGTTTTTTTATTTGTACAGCTTGTCGGCACAATCGAGCCCATGTCCCTGTTTCAAACCGCTGAATCCCGCTCCCGCATCGCCCTGTGGCTGATGTGGGTCACCCCTGCTTTGTGGTCGGTCAATTACATCGTGGCCCGCTCGGCACCCGGCGTGGTGGAGCCGCATATGCTGGCCTTGGGTCGCTGGGCTTTGGCTGGCGTGATCCTGGCCTTTGTTGCGCGCAGCGAACTTTGGCGCGAACGCAGCAGCACCTTGGCCGACAGCGGGCGCTACTTGGTGTTAGGTGCTTTAGGCATGCTCATTTGCGGGGCGTGGGTGTACCAAGGCGCCAAGACGACCTCGGCCATCAACATCGCATTGATCTATGCCGCATCGCCTGTGCTGATCGCGCTGGGTGCCGTGGTTTGGTTGGGCGAACGCTTTTCATGGCGTCAAGGCCTGGGCGTGCTGATCGCCATGGCAGGGGTGTTCCATGTGGTGGTCAAAGGCCAATGGCTGTCGCTGGGCCGGGTGCAATGGGTGGCCGGCGACGCCTGGATCGTGGTCGCCATGGCCGCATGGGCCGGCTTTGCCTTGCTCCAAAAAAAATGGAGCACGCCTTTGGGCTCTACCGCCCGCTTGGCCGCCATCTGCATGGGGGGCGTGATCGTGCTGCTGCCCTTCAGCCTGTGGGAATTCCTTCAACCTGACCGCCCATTCTGGACGGTGCAAGCCACGGTGTTGGTGGTCGCCGCTGGGCTGCTGCCCGGCATCGGGGCCTATTGGGCCTATGGCTTCTGCCAGAAAGTGCTGGGCGCCAGCCGCGTGGCCGCCAGCATGTACTTGGGCCCCTTGTATGGCGGCCTCGCCGCCTGGCTGGTTTTGGACGAATCCATGGGTTGGCACCATGTCATGGGCGCGGCGCTCATCTTGCCGGGGATTTACATGGCGTCCAAACGTTGAAGTAGCTTATAAATTTTGGTGTATTTGGCCAGTTCAGCTTGGTGTCAGTAGGTGTCAAAAAGTGATCTCAGGTCCAGTCGTCGCCCAAGTCCCACAGGCCGTCAGCCGCATTCGGCTCGGCGGTGGACATGCCCCCAGCTGAGCCTTGGACCAAATCGGGCGAACCCGCATCCGCTCCCCAAAGCCCTTGAAAACCTTGCAGTAACAAGCCGCCAGCCACCAAGCCCGTAGTCACGCCTAGTGCCGTGCCGCTGACTTGTGCCAACAGGCCACGTCCCCAGGGGCTGGGCTGGGCCGGGGCCATGGGGACGGTTTGAAAACGGGCACTTGCCCCCGTGGCTGCACCCCCATCGGCTTGTTGGGTGGCCCCTGCAGCTGCAGCTCTGGCGTCCGATGTCAAGCGAGCGGCTTGTTCATCGCACTGGACTTGCAACTGCGTCAGGCGGGCTTGCGCAGCGTTCAGCGCCATTTGAAGCGCCAGGCTGCGCTGCACCAGCCAATAAGGCGCATCGGGCTGCTGTGCCACGGCTTCGCGGATCAGGCCCTCGGCCAAAGCGTCCTTGGGCAAACTGCGTTGCTGGCGCAACGCGGCCAAAAATTGCTGCAACTGGTCACGTTCCTGGGCAGTCATGGGCAGATCCCTTCTTGGGTGGCTAATGGTCTGAAGTCAGCCATTATGGGTTTGCACTTCGGGCGCGCAAGGGATGGGCCCAGCCGAGCTCAGGTTTTTTGCAGGTACACATAAGCACCCATGAGGGGCTGCGCCTGGTCCAGCCGCAAAGGTGCGCGGTGCACCTTGGCCCAGTGCCAGCCGTGCTCTGCGGCCAGTTTTTGCAGATACGTCAGGGCGTGCGCGTAGCGCAGACTGCTGTGCAGTTGCACCTCGAATCCCGAATCGGCCTCTTCCACGGTAAACGCAAGCCACCCCCCGGGTTTGACACGCGGACTCAAAGCCTCGAAGACGGCATCGAGCCAGCCCACATAAATGAACACGTCGGCGGCCAACACCAGGTCGGACTTTGTCATGGTTTGCTGGAGAAAGCTCACCAGATCCTGCGCATGCAGACTGTCGTAAACGCCCAGACTTTGCGCCTTGACCACCATCGCCGAAGACAGGTCCACTCCGGACAAGTGCTCTGAACGGGGGCGGATCAAAGGTCCGCACAAGCCTGTGCCGCAACCCAAGTCCCACACCTGCCCAAAACGGACCACAGGGTCCGCAGGCAGATGCTGCACAAGCACGCTGTGCCCCTGGTAGCCCAGTTGCCCCACCAGGTGCGATTCAAAGTCATCGGCATACTGGTC
The DNA here is from genome assembly GCA_044361935.1 of Limnohabitans sp. Classification (GTDB taxonomy): domain Bacteria; phylum Pseudomonadota; class Gammaproteobacteria; order Burkholderiales; family Burkholderiaceae_C; genus Limnohabitans_A. The sequence continues at coordinate 3,985 of JBIKHW010000306.1, forward strand.
AAACAGTTTTTCCACATAAGCCGTCGGTGCATTCACCACAGGCTGCTCTGGGTTCAGGGCGGCCAGGTAATAGCGGTGCAGCTCGGGATCGGCCCCTAAGTCCAGTGCACGCTGGTAACCTGCGATCGCCTGAGCGGTCTGGCCCATGTCGCGATGGACATTGGCCAGCTGGCTCCAGGCCTCGGCCAACGCAG
>JBIKHW010000307.1:0-4177 GCA_044361935.1 Limnohabitans sp.
CCGCCCAACAGCCTAAAGTGCTGGACATCTAAGGAGCCTTGAGATGATTGGTGAATGGAACAATGGCACAGGCCGTCGCAAATCCAGCGTCGCCCGCGTATTTCTGAAAAAAGGCACTGGCAAGATCACGGTCAACGGCAAGGACATCCAAGCCTACTTCGGCCGTGAAACTTCGATCATGATCGCCAAGCAACCCCTCATGTTGACCAACCATGCCGAAACTTTCGACATCATGATCAACGTGCACGGCGGTGGCGAATCCGGTCAAGCCGGTGCATCGCGCCACGGCATCACCCGCGCCCTGATTGACTACGACGCTTCGCTCAAGCCCATGCTGAGCCAGGCTGGTTTTGTCACCCGCGACGCCCGTGAAGTTGAACGTAAAAAGGTTGGCTTGCACTCCGCTCGCCGCCGCAAGCAGTTCTCTAAGCGTTAATCCGCTTTGCCTGTTTGTCCAAAAAGCCGCTCCGGTTCGCCGCAGCGGCTTTTTGTTTGGGCGCTTGGGATTTGAAAAGCCCATGAGCCCAGTAGCGTTACTGAAGAGGTTTGGCGGTAATTCCCGACCAGCGCGCTATACTATTTGTCATTGAACCGGAGAAACACCATGAGCGCTCTTGCTGAAAATATCCAGACCGAAATGCCTGAACCGATTGTCTTCACCGACAGCGCGGCCGCCAAGGTGGCTGATCTGATCGCCGAAGAAGGCAACCCTGATTTGAAGCTGCGCGTGTTTGTGCAAGGTGGTGGCTGCTCAGGCTTCCAATACGGCTTCACCTTCGACGAGATCACCAACGAAGACGACACCACCATGAGCAAGAATGGCGTGTCCTTGTTGATCGACGCCATGAGCTACCAGTACCTGATTGGTGCCGAGATCGATTACAAGGAAGACCTGCAGGGTGCCCAGTTCGTCATCAAGAACCCGAACGCCACATCGACTTGCGGCTGCGGTTCTTCATTCTCGACCTGATTGGCGATTTGGGCCAGCTGGGCTGGCCAAATATCACCGGGGGTAAATGGCCCCCAAAACACGGGCGCCTTGGGCGCCCGTGACGCTTGGTAAGCTGGACGTTTCGCGCCGCACGGTCTTGAATGCCAGCCAGGCAAAGGCAGCGGCCTCCACTTGCAGCGGTGGCAGACCCAAGGCCTCACTGTTCACGACAGGTATGCCCGGCAGGTGTGCTGCTATCAGGCGCATCAATTCGCCATTCAAGGCACCTCCACCGCATATGACCAGTTGGCTGGCCTCAGGGGCATACCGCAAGAGGTCCTGACTGCTGGCGTAGGCAGTGAAGGTGCAGAGAGTGGCTTGTACATCGGCTGGTTTCAGGTCTTCAAACAAGGTCAGATGTTGTTGCAGCCAAGCGGGGTTGAACAGATCGCGTCCGGTGCTCTTGGGAGGCGACTTGCGCAGAAAAGAGTCGCTGATTAGACTGAAAAGCAGCTCAGGATGCAGTTGGCCACTGGCCGCCCAAGCACCGTCGCGATCAAACGCTTGTCCAGTGTGGAGAGTGCACCAAAAATCCATCAGGGAGTTGCCCGGGCCGCAGTCCCATCCCAGCACCGAGCCATCGGCTTTGAGGACGCTCAAGTTGGCGATGCCTCCAATGTTGAGCACGGCCACACAGCGCTTGGGCTGGGCAAACACGCCCTGGTGAAAAGCAGGCACCAGCGGTGCGCCTTGCCCTCCGGCAGCCAGGTCACGACTTCTGAAGTCGGCCACCACATCGATAGAAGTCAGTTCGGCTAGCAAGGCGGGGTTGATCAGTTGAAGGGTATAACCCACGGCTGGCCAATGCCGCGCTGAATCTGCGTCGAATTCAAGGGGCCGATGGCGCACAGTCTGGCCATGGGCGCCGATGGCACAGACCTGCGAGGCCTGAAGTCCGGTTTGGTGAAGCAATGCGGATACCACGTCGGCGTAATGGAGGGCGATGGTGTTGCCGGCCAAGGCGCTGCGGTGCAGTTCATTCGGGCCGCTTTGGTTTAGCGCCAGCAATTCGCTGCGAAAAGTTGCAGCGAAGGGCACAAAGTCATGGGCCAGCACTTCAAGTTGTCCAGCGTTGCCCAAGCGTGCAAGAACGCCATCCACCCCGTCCAAAGAAGTGCCCGACATAAGGCCAATGAAATAAGACGGAGGCATGATGACTGGCCAAACAGTTGCGCCCATAACACTGAGAGGTGTTGAAAAGGGGCTCAATAGGCCCTGCATCCCATTAGCTTATTGGCTGTTGACTTCACGCATCTGGGCAGCAGCTTGCAACTGTGATTGGGCCTCGCCTACCAATGCAACGAATCGGGCCATGGAGGCTGGTGGAATGGGTCCGCTTTGGGCTTGTTGAATGATTTTTTGTGGGTCAACGTGGACGCCGTTGACGCGGAATTCAAAATGCAAATGGGGGCCAGTAGACCAACCTGTGGAGCCCACAGCGCCAATGACTTGGCCTTTTTGAACTGTTTGACCGTTTCGCACCTGGATCCGGCTCAGGTGCGCGTAAAGAGTCGAGTGGCCATTGCCATGGCGAATTTCCACCACGTTGCCGTAGCCGCCTTGACGACCCGCGAAAGTGACCACACCATCACCTACGGTCATGGCGGGTGTGCCGGTGGGGGCGGCATAGTCGACGCCACGGTGAGCTTGCTGTGTGTTGAAAATGGGGTGCAAGCGCATGGCAAAACCACTGGATTGGCGTGAAAAGGTCAGTGGTGATGCGAGGTAAGAGCGGCTGAGGCTTTTGCCGTCCATGTCGTAGTAGTTGCCCTTTTGACCGGGCTCTTGGAACCAGACTGCATCGTATTGCTGGTTGTCATTGTGGAATTCTGCGCTGAGCACCCGACCCGTGCGCAAAGGCTCACCGTCGGCTTCAAGCACTTCATAGACCACTGAAAAACGAGCACCTTTGCGCAAAGTGCGATGGAAGTCAATCTGATTGGAGAAAATCTGGGTCAGCTGGTGGATGACCGCATCGGGCAAGCGAGCTTCATCAGCCGCATCGTAAAGGGAACGAGTAACGGTACCACCGGTCATGCGGATGCTGGTGTTCATGGGGGAGGTCTCAAGCGATGCTTGAAAACCTTTGGAAGAGCGTTCGACCCTGAAACGTTGAAAAAAAGTGTCGCTTTCATTTTTCAGCCAACGAACGTTCAATGAAAGAAGCAATTGCTGGCCAGTCACATCGGCAGACACTGCACGGCCACCTTGCAGAAGGGCTTGACGAGCCAGAGGGTGCTTGCGTAAAAAGGCAGCGGCTTCGGCATCGACCAAGCCCAAACGGCGAAGCAGGGCTTCTGGGGTGTCGGATGGCCGGGTGTGGTCTGAGCGGGTCAGATTGACTTCGAAATCGTCGAGCATCCGAGCTTGCGATTCCAGTTGTGCAATCTCGACAGGCACCGTGATATTAACCACAGGTTGATCAGAGATGTCAGGACCTAAATTGGCTACCGCAAAAGCACCACCGCCGCCCACCAATAACGCACTGGTCAAACTGGCAACGATGGTTTTTGGGTGCCGTTTGACCCATCCATGAAACAGCTGCTGGATTTGGTGCAGTTGTGGATGGTACCCATCCAGCCAGGCCAAAAGCCTTTGCGTGGCGATCAGCAATGCGCCCAGCACGGCAGTGCACAGGAACAATATGTTGAGCAGCAAAGAAATCAGTCGTGACTGAATGGTGGAAAAAGTCGGCATGAAAAAGGGACAAGGGAGAAAAATCGACCGCAAAAGAAGAGAAGGGACTTCGCCCTGTTCTTCAGGTCGCACATAAAATGCTTATCAAAAATCGATACCCATTGTATCGGTGTACACCGCATTCAACCAAGAAAAAACCCTTATGAATCAAACGCTTGTTACAAAATATCCGGTTAATGATCATGTATTGAATGCTTTGGAAGTCACTTTAAGGGGGTGTGAAGAACTCATTCCACAAGATGATTGGACCCATAAGTTAGCAAAGTCCGAGGCCACAGGTGTGCCTTTACGCATAAAGCTGGGCTTGGACCCCACGGCACCCGACATTCATATTGGCCACACCGTGGTGCTGAACAAAATGCGGCAATTGCAGGATCTGGGCCATCAGGTCATCTTTCTGATCGGCGACTTCACCAGCCTGATTGGCGACCCTTCTGGCCGCAACAGCACCCGCCCACCTCTCACGCCTGAGCAGATCAAGCTCAATGC
>JBIKHW010000308.1:0-4173 GCA_044361935.1 Limnohabitans sp.
GTACCAGGTCAGGCCACGCCGACGCCGCTCTTTGATGCTGGCACTGGCGTTTTTGAGCTTGAACTGCGCCTGGTCTTCCTGTTGCTCAAGGTGCATGAGTGCGCGCACATGGCGTAACTCACTTTGAACAGAAAGATGTGCAGTGGGGGTGGGGTCTTGGTCGGCCAAAAGAGATGGGGAAGGGAAAAAGAAGTGGACGCGACTCTAACCCAATGGGATGGGCTTTAACGCTGCACCTTGTGCGTGACGAATTTCACAAGGCCCTCGCTGGCTTCTTCGATCAAATCCAGTACATGCTCAAAGCCCTGGTCTCCACCGTAGTAAGGGTCGGGGATGACCGGGGCCTGCGTGGTGAGCAAAAACTCCGCCAAGCCCCGAATCTTGTGTTGGTGCTGCGCGGGGCATCTTTCTTCCAAAAGGGCGCGGTTGTCCCAATCCATGGTCAAGAGCAAATCAAAGGTTTCAAAGTCACTGTCCACCACCGGCCTGGCCCTCAGGTGCGCTAGCTCGTAGCCTCTTTTGAGCGCATGCTTTTGGCTGCGTTCATCGGGGGGCGCATCGGGGTGAAAGTTGTGCGTGCCTGCCGAGTCCACTTGGACTTTGTGCAAGAGGTTTTGCTCAGTCAGCCGTTTGAAGAACACCGCCTCGGCTGTGGGGCTTCGGCAGATGTTGCCCATGCAGACAAACAGGATTTTGTAAGCGTTTTCGTTCATGTCGTGCGGGGTCAGGGGGTGGGTGTGCAGGGTCAAAAAACCCTGCTGAAAGCTTATGGCAAGCAGCCAGGTGGATGGCACAGACTTGGGGCTATCCCCCCAATGGGTTCTGGGGAATAAGCGCTCGCCAAAGTGTGGGGGCAAATGGCCACCCCCGTTCAATCACCGGGCTTGGGAAGCCCCAGTGATGAATGGTGAGTTCATAGGGCTGCAAATTTGCTCTTGAGAACCCACTCGGCATGGATTAACATTGTTGCAACAGGAGGCCTCTCATGGAAATTGCAATTCGGAACATCGGAAACAGCAAAGGCGTGGTGTTGCCCAAGCCGTTTCTGGCCCAAGTGGGGCTGGACGGACAGGCAACCGCCATCATCGAAGTGGAAAACGGTTGCATCGTCTTGCGTAAGCCCGCAGAGACCGTTCGTGCTGGCTGGGCGCAGGCTGCTGCAGCCGTATCCGCCAAAGGCGGAGATGAGCTTTTAATGGGTGAGTTCGGCAACTTGGAAGATCAGGAGTTGGGCTGGTGAAGCGCGGCGAAATTTGGCTGGTGAACCTCGACTCGACCGTGGGCAGCGAAATCAAGAAGTCGCGGCCCTGCGTCGTGCTGTCCCCGGCAGAGTTGAATGACCACCTGCGCACCGTGATGGTGGCGCCCATGACCTCAAAGGGTTTTGCCGCACCGTTTCGGGTGCCGGTCACCCATGCGGGCACCAAGGGCTTGATCGTGCTGGATCAGCTTCGGACGGTTGACAAGGTGCGCTTGGTCAAGCGACTGGGCGCTGTGTCCGCCAAGACGTTGACAGCAGCCCTGACCACGCTGCAGGAAGTATTTGCGGAGTAAACCCTTGCAGCCTGCTTCACTGCCTCGCCATCAGCCCCGGTTTTAATCGCCCGCCTGAGCAGAAGCGGGCAATCCAAAGACCCGGTCGAAGCACCAGGTGAACGCGATGGCATAGAAGAAAAAGAAGGCCAGCAGGCCCAAGTTGGCCAGCAAGGCAGCGGTGAGCGAAATGTCGAGCCACAGCGACATGACGGGCAAAAGAATGATGACCAAGCCGCCCTCAAAACCCGCGCCATGGGCCAGCCGCCTGACAAAGGATCGGCCACGTATCGATTGGCGTGACTCCCAGCGCTCAAAGAGCCAGTTGAAGACGTAGTTCCACGTCAGAGCAATGCTCGACAACACAACCGCCAGGCCCAAGGTGGAGGTGGGTGACTTGTCAAAAGCCACACTCAACACAGGCCCGACCACAGCAATGGCAATGGCCTCGTACAAAAGGGCCTGGAGAACGCGGCGGGTGGTAGGGGTCATGTTGGGGAACGCGATGAGGTGGCCAGCAAGGCGTTACAGGGCATCAAGAAGGCAATACGTCCTCATCCTCTGGCGCTTGCCCACCTTGACGACTCAAGAACGCCAGCGCTGCATTCACATCGCCACGTTGAGCACGTTGTGCAAAGTAGTCGGCGGTTTTCATGGCCGATAACTTTTCAGCCACGGCACTCACAATGAATTGGTTCAAGGTGGTACCGTCTTCACGGGCTAATTGTTCTGCCCCAGCCTTCAATGACAGCGGCAAACGCAGGGCGTAATTGCTTTGAGTTCCCATATCAGGCTCCTTGAAAAAATTGCCGTGGCGTCATGACACCGATTCCAAACTTGCCCGCTTGTGGCAAAAAATCTTTTTGATTGGATGTGATGATGGCCACCGAATCACCCAGTCCTTGGCCATTCACGGCCAGCTCCAACACCAAATCATCGTTGGGGTCACGCAATTGCGGTCGCCACAAAAACTGAATTTCCACCCGAAGCACCGCGCCAGCCAAAGCATCGAGCAAGTTGATCACTTGATTAGCATGCGCACCCGCTGCTGCCAAATGCTCTGGCCGCATCAAAACAGCTTCGTATTCCATGAACAAAGGCACGCTGCACAGAGCGCCAACTTGCTTCAGCAGCACGCGACGCAAAATTTCAGCCGATGCACCAGCAGGGCTGCGCACTGCGGCTACGAGCACATTGGTGTCAAGGACATAATTCATATTGCTGGCAATATATCACCGGAGGCTCAATGGTTCAAGTGCCTCCAAACCTTCTTGCATCGCCTGATGCTGACAGGGTGTTGGCGCTGAGTCAGGAGACAGTGATGAAACCCGTCCATTTTGAATAAATACTTTATAGCTCTTTAATCTACTCTCACCTCTAAACTAACTGTGTTCAAAACTTTATGGGGTTCATTTTGGAAGCATCTTCACGCCATTTGATTTTTCACGGCGCTGTGGTTTTATTGGCTGCATTGTTGTACGGCGCACCTTATGCAAAAGCCATCAAATCCGAGTCTGCTGCGCTGGTGGTGAACTCTTGGCGGGTAGCACATCAAAGCCTTTGTTTGGGGGCGATTTTGATGTTCAGCGTTGCTGCATTACTGCCTTTTTTGACGGTCTCTGTATGACTGAAATGGCTGATCACTGTCTCTTTAATCACTTCAAGCTATGCGTTCGCCATCGCAACCCCTCTGGCTGCCATAACCCAAGACAGGGGCTTGGCTGAGGGTGGTCAAGGCTGGGCACGTCTGGTTTATTGGGGAAATATCACGGGCGCATGGACCTCGTTGCTAGGTGCTGCCGCGCTATTGGTCGCTGCAGGCCTGTCCTTGTGAGGTGGTTAAATTGCTGTGTAACTTTTGACTAAGCACAGGCCGGACAGCGCTTGATCTTGCTGCTGGTCGGTGGTGACAAGCGAAAACAGCAAACGGACATTGAATAGGCCCACCGTTACTGGTTGGACTGGCAACACAGGAGAAAGCTCAAATGACCATCATGACCAGCCGCCCACATGACGAAGCCGTTGTGGAGATGCTCAAAGCCGATCCTGAGTTTGCCAACGAGTACCTCGCTGTTGCACTGGATCAAGCTGATCAACCCGGCGGGCAACAAGCACTGCTGGCAGCTTTGCGGCAGATTGCTGAGGCGCAAGGCATGTCTGCGGTGGCCGAGAGAGCGGGCATGCCTCGCGAAAGCTTGTACCGGGCACTCAGTCCACGCGGCAACCCCACACTCAAAACTTGGTTGGCTGTACTGAACGCCACCGGACTGCACTTGTCGGTGGTGCGGCCCCACTGACTTGATTCACTGCCGCGCCGTGCGCACGTTGGGCGGCAACTTGCCCGGCGCGCTGGTGCGCCAGGGGTTGATGTCCAGCCCACCGCGCCGCGTGTAGCGGGCGTACACCGTGAGCTTGGTGGGTTTGCAGCGCGTCCAGATGTCCATGAAGATGCGCTCGACGCATTGCTCGTGAAACTCGTTGTGGTTGCGATAGCTCACGATGTATTGCAACAGACCCGCTTGCTCGATCTGCGGGCCGCTGTAGGTGATTTGCACGCTGCCCCAGTCGGGCTGGCCGGTGACCAGGCAATTGCTTTTGAGCAAATGGCTGACCAGGGTTTCGGTCACGGGCAGTTCGTCG
>JBIKHW010000050.1:0-13565 GCA_044361935.1 Limnohabitans sp.
GGCCTCGGCACGCCGAAGCGCAACGAGGCCATTCACAACTGCAAGAGGTGATGATTATTTGGCAGTAGGCATCACAAACTCAGCACCCTTGCCAATCGATTCCGGCCAGCGCTGCATGATCGACTTTTGCTTCGTATAGAAGCGCACGCCCTCTTCGCCATAAGCGTGCATGTCGCCAAACAGCGAACGCTTCCAGCCGCCAAAGCCATGCCAGGCCATGGGCACAGGAATCGGCACGTTGATGCCGACCATGCCCACTTGGATGCGACGCGAGAACTCGCGGGCCACGTTGCCGTCGCGGGTGAAGCAGCTCACGCCGTTGCCGAACTCGTGGTCGTTGATGATTTGCACGGCAGTGCCAAAGTCGGGCACGCGCACGCACGACAACACTGGGCCAAAAATTTCTTCTTTGTAGATCTTCATGTCGGTGGTCACATGGTCGAACAGCGTGCCGCCGAGCCAGAAACCTTGCTCGCAACCGGCACCGGCTCGTGAGCCGTCAAACTCGCGACCGTCGACCAAGAGCTTCGCGCCTTCGGCCACACCGGCGTCGATGTAGCCCTTGATGCGCTGACGCGCCGCGTCGGTCACGATGGGGCCCATCTCGGCGGCCAGGTTTTCGCCGTTGAGCACTTGCAGCGCCTTGGTGCGCTCAATCAGCTTGGGCAAAATTTTGTCGGCTACATCGCCCACCAGCACCGCGACAGAGATCGCCATGCAACGCTCGCCAGCCGAGCCGTAACCTGCGCCGATTAGCGCGTCCACGGTCTGGTCGATGTCCGCATCGGGCATGACCACCAAGTGGTTTTTTGCGCCGCCCAGGGCCTGCACGCGCTTGCCGTGGTGGGCGCCGGTTTCGTAGATGTAGTTGGCGATCGGGGTGGAGCCCACAAAGCTGATGGCTTTCACATTGGGGTGTTCGAGCAACGCGTCCACGGCTTCCTTGTCGCCCTGCACCACGTTAAACACGCCATCGGGCAAACCGGCTTTTTTCAGCAAGTCGGCGATGAACAGCGAAGGCGTTGGGTCGGTGGGGCTTGGCTTCAAGATGAAGGTGTTGCCGGCCGCAATCGCCACGGGGAACATCCACATGGGCACCATGACGGGGAAGTTGAACGGCGTGATGCCCGCGACCACACCCAGCGGCTGGCGCAGCGTCCAGTTGTCGATGCCAGTCGACACTTGGTCGGTGAAGTCGCCTTTGAGCAGCTGCGGGATGCCGGTGGCGAATTCCACGATGTCGATGCCGCGGCTGACTTCGCCTTGGGCGTCGGTGAACACTTTGCCGTGCTCGGCGGTGATCATGTGGGCCAGCTCGTCCTTGTGGGTGTTCAGCAGCTCGAGGAACTTGAACATCACGCGGGCGCGGCGCAGAGGGGGGGTGTCGGCCCAGTCAGGGAAAGCGGCTTGCGCAGCGGCCACGGCCTTGGCGACTTCGGTGCTGTTGGCCAGGGCCACGTTGCCGGTCACCGCACCCGTAGCAGGGTTGGTGACAGGTTGGCTGCGGCCGGAAGCGCCTGCGGCGACTTGGCCACCAATGTAATGACCGATGTTCGTGATGCTCATGGGGTGCTCCTTGTGGCTTGTGAATTTGTTTTTTGTAGGAGCCCACCCCGTGGGCGATTCTCCGATCAAGTGGTGACCGTTTGATCGCCCACAGGGGTGGGCTCCTACAAAAATTCGGCGCTTTGTATCCAGCTCTTGCCGATAAAAAGCGCCGTAAGAGCCCAGAGTGTAGGCACCCCCGACACCCCTCACAAGCCCGTAAAGCTGAATTGATTGTTCAAAATGGTGAACAATGCTTGCATGGAAGAGCAAAAAATCAACACCCTCTGGACCCACCTGCACTGGCTGAGCGTGCTGGCGCAGCAGGGCAGTTACACGGCCGCTGCCGCCCGCCTGGGCGTGAGCAAGGCGGCGATGAGCCAGCGCATTGCAGAGCTGGAGCGGGCCGCCAAGGTGACCCTGGTGCAGCGCACCACCCGCAGCCTGCGTCTGACCGAGGCCGGGCAGCGGCTGGTGGATGACACTCGCGCCTCGTTCGAGCAGATCGAGCAAAGCTTTGCCCAAGTGCGCGACTTGGCCGAGCAGCCCAGCGGTTTGCTGCGCGTCACGGCCCCCGTGGCGCTGGCCCGCCAGCAACTGGTGCCGCTGATGGCCACTTTCTTGAAAGACTTTCCTGATGTGCGCATCGAGCTGGACCTGTCCGATCGCCTGAGCGCTTTGGCCACAGAAGGCTATGACTTGGCCATACGCCACACCGCCCGGCCGCCGGACACGCATGTGGCGTGGGCGTTGTGCGCGACAGAATCGGTGCTGGTGGCCACCCGTGCTTACATCGGCCAACATGGCGAACCGCAAAGCCCCACCGAGCTGCAAGCGCACAACTGCCTGCATTACCCCCGTTCGCAAGACACGCCCGCGTGGACCTTCGAGCCGCGGCAGCCCTTGGAAGGTGGCGAGCGCATCACCGTGCCCGTGAGTGGCAACTTCGCCGCCAACAACAGTGAAGCCTTGCGCGAAGCGGCCATGACCGGCGCAGGCATTGCCCTCCTGCCCGACTTCAGCGCCCACGCCGAATTGCGCAAAGGCCAATTGGTGCGGGTGCTGCCCGACTGGAAACCCGTAGGCGCATTTGCCGAAACCATTTTCGCCATCCGCCCATATGCGCCGCATGTGCCCCGGGCGGTGGCGGCGCTGGTGGCGCATTTGAGGTCAGGGCTGGCGGCGGGGTTTGGGGTCTGACGCGATGATGCGCATGAGGGCAACTCGTCAGTCAGACGCCTCTTGAAGCCACACGGGGATGTCGCGATGTTCGTGCAGCACGCGCCAGACATCGATGTGATCAGGCTGTTCCATGTAAAACACCAAATAGGGGTAGCGCTTGAATGACCAGACCCGCAGATGGGGCAAGTTCAATTCGTGGGCATAACGTGGTGAACCCGTAGCGGGATGACGAGCTATGTGGGCATAGGCTTTCTCCAGCGCGTCAATCATGCCCAGCGCTGCAGAGGCCGCCCCTTCGTTCAAATAAAAAGTGAGGGCTTCGTCTACATCCCTGCGGGCCTGTTCACGCGGAATAACCGGTTTGGATTTCACAGCGTTGGAGCGACCGGTGTTACTTGACGAACCCGGTCACGCAGGCTGTCAAAGTAGACCGAATCGACTGGCTTAGTTGGGGCAGAACTGACCCCAGACAGGAGTTTTTCACGCAATTGCAGCCGATCCTGGTCCTTGCGAATCAGCTCCCGCACGTATTCGCTGCTGGTGCCGTAGCCGCGCTGAATGACTTGCGTGTCCACAAAGGTTTTCAAGGTTTCGGGCAAGGAAATGTTCATGGTGCTCATTTGCTCAGGATAGTGAAGTTGGCAAAATTTGGCAAGATGAAGTGGGTCTGACAGCGCGCAGCCTGTTAACTCTAGGATGTATTTAATTGGCAAAACCTTTTGCCAAAGCCATCCGTGCATCTTCTTGCCCCAATGCAAACGCATCTTCCACCGTGGTGCCCGGGCGGCAGTCCCATGTGGAGACGGGGACTTTTTGGCTGGGTTGCCAGTAGGTGCGCCCTTGCTCCTTAAAGAGTGACGGTTTGTCGGGGTAGTGACGCGTCAGCAAAACCAGGATGGATGCTTTTTCACTGGCGGTTTGAGCCGGGATTGGCGCGTTGTCGGTGTAGCCCCCGTCAAAAGCCCATCCACCTTGCAGATGAACGCCGGACATAAAAGGCGGTGCGGAGGCTGCGGCCTGCAGTGTGATTTGAGCTTCTTGTGCCGTGGTGCAGTCTTGCAGATCGAAAAACGCCTGTTTCAAACCCAGAAACCGGGGCAGGGCCGGGTGGATGTTGTGAAACAGTATTTTGTCCAGCAGATAAGCCAAAGTGCCAGCCGCCACGCTGCCAGCCAAACCCAGCCCCCGGGCTGGGCGCGTTGCCGCCACCCGCAAAAGCCAGGGTCTGGATGTGTGAAAAATTCAAGGTTTGCATGCGTCTTGAATGAGTAAATAGGTATTCTATGGTTCTGTCGTTCAAGGGGGTCCTTCATGAAATCCTGGTTCAAAGACAACCGCAGCTTCATCTTGTTCATGTGCTGTTTCGGCGTTTTCCGCTTGGCCGTGGCCGACTGGAACCCGATCCCGTCGGGCTCCATGCGCCCGACTTTGCTCGAAGGCGATGTGGTGCTGGTCAACCGGCTGGCTTACGACTTCAAGTTGCCTTTGACCGATGTTGTGGTAGCGCCGTTGGGTGAGCCGCAGCGCGGGGATGTGGTCACGTTCACCTCGCCCAAAGATGGCGTGCGCATGATCAAGCGGCTGGTGGCCCTGCCCGGTGATGTGGTGGAGATGCGCAACGAAGTGCTGTACCTCAATGGTGTGGCGGCAGATTACCTGGACCCTGTGGCCTTGAGCGAGCCACTGGGGGGAGGTCAAACCCCCGCCATCCAGGCCCGCGAGCGCGTGGCTGGTCATGCGCGTGCGGTGCAGGTCTTGCCCGAGCTCAATGCGCTGCGCAGTTTTGGTCCGTTGCAGGTGCCGTTTGGGCAGTTTTTCTTTTTGGGCGACAACCGTGACAACAGCGCCGACTCCCGCTACATCGGGATGGTGCCGCGCCACTTGTTGATCGGACGCGCCCACCGGGTGCTGGTGTCGGCCAACATCTTGGGTAACTGGTGGCCACGTTGATCGCGAACGTTGGAAGAAATCGAATGATGCAGATTCGTTTTGCTGACCCTGCAGACGCCCGGGCTGTGGCTGGAATCCATGTGGAGGCCTGGCGGGCTGCTTATGCAGGCATCTTGCCGGCAGCATATTTGGCAGCCTTGACGGTGTCATCTCGCCAAGTGATGTGGGAACAGGTTTTGGCCGAAAAACAAGGCGATTTGCAGGTAGCTATGGCGGGTGAGCGCATGCTGGGCTGGATCCATACCGGGCCTGGCCGAGAAGCGGGTGCGGCAGCTGAAGACGCTGAGATTCGGGCTTTTTATGTGTCGCCCGCAGCATGGTCAAAAGGCGTAGGGCGTGAGCTTTGGGTGTCGGCCCGAACGCATTTGCTGACACAGGGCCAACGTCAGTGTCACCTGTGGGTGCTGGCGCAAAACACCCGAGCGATCGGTTTTTATCAGGCAGCCGGATTCGAATGGGACAAGTCCCCGGCCAAAACCATGGAGCTGAGCGGATCTAAGCTGGACGAGTTGCGGTTTTCATGTCGGCTGGCGGTTTAGCCGTGAAGGCTTTGTTCTAACAGTTCGACTGACTTGCGCCTGCTCAGAGCGCCCGTGCCAGCACCGGAAACAGTTTGTGCAGGCCATCCGCCATCACCTCAACGGCCAGTGCGGCCAGGATCAGGCCCATGAGCCGGGTCATGACATTGATGCCCGTTTTGCCCAGCACGCGGGCAATCGGGGTGGCCAGTGAAAAGCACAAGGCGGTGGCCAGCGCAATCACCACGCCGTAGCCCACCAGGGTGCCGAGTTGGGCGAAGTTCTTGGCCTTTTCGGCATAGATCACCACGGTGGACATGGTGGCCGGGCCGGTCAACAGAGGTATGGTCAGTGGCACCACGGCGATGCTGGCACCCACAGCGGCTTTGGCTTCGGCGTCGTGCACTTCGTCAGCGTTGGCGCGGGCTTCAGCGGGTTGGGCGTTGAGCATCGACAAGGCCGATGTGAGCAGCAGCAAGCCGCCGCCGACCTGGAAGCTGGCCAGCGAGATGCCAAAGAACTCCAGGATTTGAAGACCGAGCAAGGCGCTCGCCGCAATGACCACGAAGGCGCTGAACGATGACACCCAGATGGTGCGTTGGCGCTGGGCTCGGCTGAACCCCTGGGTGTAGTGGATGAAAAACGGGACGATGGCCAAGGGGTTGACGATGGCCAGCAGGGTGATGAGTGGTTTGAAGTCCATCACCGGATTGTGCCCCTTCAGGTTACTTTCTGGTTGCTTTCAATCCGCAGGTGTGCGCCGTCTGAACATGCTCCAGCCTTCCATCTGCAGCACCTTGTCACCGTTTTGCTTGGACATTTCCCATAGGTTGCGCGTCATGCCCACATCGGGGCGTTTGCTCATGGGTTTGGTTTCCAGCACCGTGCTTTGCAGGCGCAGGGTGTCGCCCGGAAACACGGGTTTGAGCCATTTGATTCCTTCCAGACCCGGCGAGCCCAGGCTAGAGGTTTCGCACAGGAAGTTGGTCACCATGAGACGCATGGCCATGGCGCAGGTGTGCCAGCCACTGGCCGACAGGGCCCCAAAAACCGAGGCTTTGGCCGCTTCGTCATCCAAGTGGAACGGCTGGGGGTCAAACTGGGTGGCAAAAGCGATGATCTCTTCGCGGGTGGGCGTGATGCTGCCTAAATCGCGCACCTGGCCCACGGCCATGTCTTCCCAAAAATATTTGATGCGAGCGGGTGACTGGGCCATCAACGGCCTCCCGAGATGTCCAAAAAGCTCATGGTGGTGTAGCTGGCCTTGTCCGACAACAGCCACACGATACCCTCTGCCACTTCTTCGGCCGTGCCGCCGCGTTGGGCAGGCACCAGGTGCTGCAGCTCTTTGACCCGGTTGGGCAAGCCGCCCGAGGCGTGGATCTCGGTTTCGATCAGGCCCGGGCGCACGGCGTTCACGCGCACGCCCTCCGCAGCGACTTCTTTCGCCAGGCCGATGGTGAAGGCGTCGATCGCGCCCTTGGCGGCGGCGTAGTCCACGTACTGGCCGGGAGAGCCCAAGCGAGACGCGGCGCTGGACACGTTGACGATGCTGCCACCTTCGCCGCCATGCAGTGTGCTCATGCGCCGCACGGCTTCGCGGGCGCAGATCAGGCTGCCGATCACGTTGATGTCGAACATGCGCTTCCAGCGGGACACGCTCATCTCGTCCACACGGGCCTTGACATCGACCACACCCGCGTTGTTGACTAGCCCGCTCAGGCGGCCGAATTTGGCGTCGATGTGCTCAAACATGCGCAGCACTTGGGCCTCCTCGGCCACATCGGCCTGTACGGCCATGGCTTGCCCACCCGAGGCGCGAATCTGGCGCACCACTTCGTCGGCCGCCAGCGAGTTGGCGGTGTAGTTCACCGCCACCGACCAGCCGTTTTGGGCTGCCAACAGGGCAGTGGCCGCCCCGATGCCCCGGCTGCCACCCGTCACCAACAAGACCTTGTTCATCGCGTGTCTCCTGCAAAAATGGTCACTTGCGGTTACAACCGCTTCATCAAAGATTACACAACACACAAGGAGACTGCATGGGTCGCACAGTGGACTATTACCTCGCCCCGCAAAGCCCCTGGGCTTATTTGGGCCACCAGCGCTTGGCCGACATCGTGCAGCGCACCGGGGCCACGGTGCGCGTCATGCCCATCGACTTGGGCGGCAAAGTATTCCCGATATCGGGTGGCTTGCCCTTGGGCCAGCGTGCGCCACAGCGCCAGGCCTACCGTTTAGTGGAGTTGCAGCGGTTTAGCCAGTACCTGAAGGTTCCTTTGAACCTCAAGCCCAAGTACTTCCCTGTGGGGGGGGACGATTCGGCCCGCCTCATCATTGCCGCCGACCTGGCCCAAGGCCCGCTGGCGGCCATGAAAATTGCGGGCGCGATTTTGACCGCCTGTTGGGCCCAAGAGCGCAACATGGCCGACGACAAGGTCCTAGCCGAGTTGTTGCAAGAGCAGGATTTGCCCGCCAGCTTGATGGCCCAGTCGCAAAGCCAAGCGGTGCAAGAGCGCTATGAAAGCTACACCCAGGCGGCCATCGATGCGGGCGTTTTTGGCGCCCCCAGCTATGTGGTCGAGGGTGAGATTTTTTGGGGCCAAGACCGACTCGAATTTGTCGAGCGCGCATTGGCCCGTTGAAGTGTTTTGACCAACCAGGAGATGTGCATGGGAAAGATGATCGAACTCCAAGCCGCAGATGGCACCGTGGTGCCTGCTTACGAGGCCCGACCTGCCAGTGCGCCCAAGGGGGCGGTGGTGGTGATTCAGGAGATTTTTGGGGTGAACAGCCACATCCGTGCCGTGGCCGACGGCTATGCCGCCGAGGGTTATCTGGCCGTGGCCCCAGCCACTTTTCAACGCGTCAAACCTGGGGTGGAGCTGGGTTACACAGACGCCGACATGGGCGAGGGTTTTGGCTACAAAACCGCTGCAGAGGCCTTGCCCGCGCCGGGTGTGATGCAAGACATTCAGGCGGCGATTGACCATGCGGCCCAGGCTTCAGGCGGCAAGGTGGGCATGGTGGGTTATTGCTGGGGCGGTTTGTTGACCTGGCGTGCGGCCTGCACTTTGTCAGGCTTGAGTGCTGCAGTGCCTTATTACGGTGGGGGTGTGACCACCGAGGCCGAAACAGCCCGCGAGCCCCGCGTGCCGGTGCTGGCGCATTTTGCCGATGAGGACAACTGGATACCGATGGACACGGTGCAGGCATTTCAGAAAGCGCACCCCAAAGTGGCTGTTCACACGTATGCCGCGCACCATGGCTTCAACTGTGACCAGCGTGGCTCTTGGCATGCACCATCGGCCCAGCTGGCGCGCCAGCGAACCTTGGCTTTTCTCAAAGAACATCTGGCTTGAACTGCCCGGCCCATGGGGCGCCCGTCCAGGGGCTTGAGCGCGATCAGTTCCCTGTTCGGGCCAAGTAGCGTTTGCGCCAGAACACCAGGCCCATCAGCAGGGCAATCGCGCCCATGCTGCCCAGCGTCCACCAAAAGGCGCTGGCGGTGTGCAACCAGGGCATGAATTCGAAGTTCATGCCAAAAATGCCGGCAATCAGGTTCAAGGGCAAGAAAATGGCCGTCAGCGCGGTCAGGGTGCGCATGATGTCGTTGGTGCGGTTGCCTTGGGCGTTAAAGTGCATTTGCACCGCTGTTTCGGTGTTGTGCTCCAAACGACGCACATGGTGGACCACCCGGTCAATGTGCTCCAGCACATCGCGGCAGCGCACCCTCAAAAGCTCGTGTTCGCGCAATGCCCCCGCATCCTCGCTGACCACCCAGTCGTCCAGGGTTTCGTTCCAGTTGAGCATGGCCGTGTGCTGGTCGTCGCACAGGTCTTCGAGCTGGTGCAGGGCCAGGCGGGCTTGCAGCAAGGCGTCCCAACGGCGAAAACGTGCGCTGGGATGCAGCAGCTCCGCCTGCCAGTGGTCGAGTTGGCGGCTCAGTTCGCGGCGCAAGTCCAGGTAGGCGTCCACCATTTGGCTCACGATGCGCAGCATCATGTCGGCTGGGCTCAAGGGAATGCCTCGCGCCCCGGCAGATCGCGGGTCGTGCGCCAATGTCTTGTCGCCTGTCGCATTCAAAAGCCGGCTGGCGTAGGCTTCGCGCACGGCGCAGTCGTCGGGGTGAACGCTCAGCAGCACCCGCTCAAACACCGCAAAACCCACCGGGCTGGTGTCGATGCGCTGCAAGATGGGGGGGCCGGGCCGTTTGCCCAGGGCGAGTGGGGCTTTGGTTTCGTTGTGGCGGGGGGAGGCGCCAGATTGCTGGGCCAATCGGCGAAACACCAGCAGGTCATAGTGCGAGGTGAAGTCGTAGCGCGAGGGCAGTTGGCCGTTGAGCAAGTCCGAGACATGCAGGTCCACCAGGCTTTGGCCTGTCAGTTGTTGCAGGCTGGCCTGAATGGTGGGCAAATGGCGCTCAAAATGCGACCGGGAAAAAGCCAACCAGAGGAAGCCTTGCGCAGGCATGGCCTCGGGCAAGGCGGTATCCGATGGCGAGGGCCAAGCTTGCACCTGGCTGCCCTGGATGCCGAACACCCGCACACCGGGGACGCCCGCAGGGCTGTGGGTGTCTTTCAATGGGCGGCGATCCAGCGTGCGGCGTCGCGGGCAAAGTAAGTCAGCACGCCATCCGCGCCAGCACGCTTGAAGGCCAGCAGGCTTTCCATCATGACCAAGTCATGGTCCAGCCAGCCGTTTTGCGCGGCAGCTTTCAGCATGGCGTATTCGCCAGACACTTGGTAGGCAAAGGTCGGCACCTTGAACTCGTCTTTGACCCGGCGCACGATGTCCAGATACGGCATGCCGGGCTTGACCATGACCATGTCGGCGCCTTCGGCCAGGTCCATGGCGACTTCGCGCAGGGCTTCGTCGGTGTTGCCGGGGTCCATCTGGTAGACCTTTTTGTTGCTCTTGCCCAGGTTGCCCGCCGAGCCGACCGCGTCGCGGAAGGGGCCGTAAAACGCGCTGGCGTACTTGGCGCTGTAGGCCATGATGCGGGTGTGGATCAGGCCACGCGCTTCAAGCGCCTGGCGGATCGCGCCGATGCGCCCGTCCATCATGTCGCTGGGCGCCACCATGTCCACACCGGCTTCGGCTTGCGTCAGAGCCTGCTGCACCAGCACGGCGGTGGTTTCGTCGTTCAGGATGTAGCCGGTTTCGTCCAGCAGCCCGTCCTGGCCATGGCTGGTGAAAGGGTCAAGCGCCACGTCGGTCATCACGCCCAATTCGGGAAAGCGCTTTTTCAGCTCCCGAACCACGCGGGGCACCAGGCCATTGGGGTTCATGGCTTCGCTGCCTGTCGGGTCCTTCAGGCTGGCGTCGATCACCGGGAATAGCGCCATCACCGGGATGCCGAGTTTCACGCAGTCTTCGGCCACGGGCAGCAGCAGGTCCAGACTGAGTCGTTCCACGCCGGGCATGGAGCCCACGGCCTGGCGCTGGTTTTGGCCGTCCAGCACAAAGACCGGGTAGATCAGGTCGTGCGGCGTGACCCGGTGCTCGCGCACCAGATTGCGGGTGAATTCGTCACGGCGCAGGCGCCGTGGGCGGTTGGCGGGGAAGGGTGCGACAGAGTTCATGATGAAAATTGTGCCTGAAGTCCCCGTGGATGCCAAAAGTGGCAGGCTCTGTGCAGTCGCTCAGGTGGCAATGCGGGTGACAAAAACGGAATGCCGACTTGAAATGATAAAAACATCATAAAAAATAAACACGAGCTTGTTATTGGATTTGTTATTTGATAAATTCCTTCTCGGGCAGCTTGCTGCCTCCCGCTTTTCCTCCCTGAGCGGGCGCCTTGATGTGTGACAGCAAAAAGGCTTCCTGCCCTCGGCCTCTGGTCGGGGGTTTTTTTTGCCCTGCGAGCAGGCCCTTGCCTCGGGCTTCACTCGCTACACTTGAAGCATGCTCTGGATCAAAGCCCTTCACATCGTGTTTATCGCCAGCTGGTTTGCTGGCCTGTTTTATTTGCCGCGCATTTATGTCAACTTGGCCATGGTACCGGCCGAGTCGACCGCTGAACGTGAGCGCCTTCTGCTGATGGCCCGCAAGCTGTACCGCTTCATGACCATCCTCGCTGTTCCGGCCCTGGCCTTGGGTCTGTGGCTTTGGCTTTACTACGGCATCGGCATGGGCCCAGGCCAGGGCTGGATGCACGCGAAACTGCTGATCGTGCTGGCTTTGTTGGGTTACCACCACAGTTGCGGTGTACTTTTGCGCAAGTTTGAAAATGGCCAGATGCAGCGCAGCCATGTCTGGTTTCGCTGGTTCAACGAAGCGCCGGTGTTGATGATGGTGGCCGCTGTCATTTTGGTGGTGGTCAAGCCTTTTTAAGGCCTGGCAAACAAGGCTTATGCGTAGGCCAACTTGGCGCAAAACTACCGCTTGGCCTTTGTTTTGGCTGTATGCGGTTCTGATCGCCTATGCCAGCCTGTACCCTTTTGACAACTGGCGCTTTCAGGGGCTGGTGTCCTGGTCATTCTTGACGGCACCCTGGCCACGCTACTGGACCGGGTTTGACCTTTTATCCAACGTGTTGGGCTATGCCCCCTTGGGCTTTTTGCTGGCGTTGGCCGTGCACCGCAGCCGCCGAGACTGGCCCGCTGTGACCTTGGCTGCTTTGGTGGCTGCTGCTTTGTCTTTCGCGATGGAGTCGCTGCAGATGTTCTTGCCGGTGCGCGTGCCTTCCAACCTCGATTTGGCGCTGAACGTGGTTGGCGCTTGGGCAGGTGCCGTGGTGGCCCGAGGTCTGGCTTGGGCGGGGTTGATCGAGCGCTGGGGTCGTTTCAGGGACCGCTGGTTTGAATCCGAGGCCAGTGGTGCACTGGCCTTGTTGGCCCTGTGGCCCTTGGCTTTGTTGTTTCCGGCTCCCGTGCCTTTCGGTCTGGGCCATGTGTTTGAGCGCGTTGAGACCACCTGGATCGAGTGGTTGCAAGACACCCCGTGGCTGGATTGGTGGCCCGTTCGAACGGCCGAACTTCAGCCTTTGTTGCCATTGACCGAGACTTTGTGTGTGGCCATCGGTTTGCTGTTGCCCTGTTTGCTGGCCTTTGGCGTGGTGCACCGCAGGCCGCAGCGCTGGGTTGTGGCTGGGTTGTGCTTGGCGGCGGGTTTTCTGGCCAGCGCCCTGTCGGCCGCTTTGACATACGGCCCCGTGCACGCGTGGGGGTGGATCAGCCCCGAGGTGTTTAAGGGCTTGATCTGGGCCTTGGTGGGGGCGGCGCTCCTGTCTTTGTGCCCACCCCGGCTGTGCTGGGTGCTGGCATTGGCGGCCTTGGTGTTGCAGCTGAGTTTGCTCAACAGTGCATCGGCCGATGTGTATTTTTCCTTAACGCTGCAGACTTGGGAGCAGGGGCGCTTCATCCGTTTTCATGGCCTGATCCAGTGGTTGGGCTGGCTGTGGCCCTATGCCTTGCTGGTGTATCTGGTGCGCCGACTGTCCTGGCCCGGCCTTTCCCGAGCCGGGTGAACTCCTTGCCCGTAGGTGGGGCCTAAAATTGCGGGATGAGCACTGAAACAACCCAACCCTACTTCAAGCGGCACATCTTTTTTTGCCTGAACGAGCGCAAAAACAACGAGGCCTGCTGCGCACAGCACAACGCCCAAGCAGCCTTTGACCATTGCAAGTCTCGTGTCAAACAGCTTGGACTGAACGGTCCCGGCGAAGTTCGGGTCAACAAGGCCGGTTGCCTAGACCGTTGTGCCGGTGGGCCTGTGGCCGTGGTGTACCCGGAAGGCGTTTGGTACACCTATGTGGACCAGAGCGACATCGACGAGATCGTCGAGTCACACCTGAAAAATGGCCAAGTGGTTCAGCGTCTGCTGACGCCCGAACACCTGGGGCGCTGATGAGCCCCACGACCCGCTCTTTGATTTTGCAAGGCACGGCTGGGGGCATTGAGGCCTTGCTGGACGAGCCGGCAGATGGCGCAGTGCAGGGCACGGCCGTGATTGCCCACCCTCACCCTCTGTTTGGCGGCACCATGCAAAACAAAGTGGTGCAAACCTTGGCGCGTGCTTTTGTGCAAAGCGGTTGGCGAGCCGTACGCTTCAATTTCAGGGGTGTGGGCGCAAGTGAGGGCACTTACGACGAGGGTCGTGGCGAAGCCATCGACATGCAGCAAGTCATCACTCAGGTGGCGCCAGCAGGGCCGCTGGCCCTGGCTGGGTTTTCGTTTGGCGCTTTTGTCACCAGCCATGTGGTGCAAGCCTTGGGCCATCAACGGCCGCCCCACCAACTGGTGCTGGTGGGCACGGCAGCGTCGCGTTTTGAAGTGGCCCCAGTGGCTCCCGAGTTGCACGATCGCTGCTTGGTGTTGCACGGCGAGCAAGACGACACGGTGCCGCTGGCCAGCGTGATGGACTGGGCCC
>JBIKHW010000051.1:0-13519 GCA_044361935.1 Limnohabitans sp.
ACATGGTGCGGCCAGCCATGCAGCCGTCAAACAGCGGGTTCAGGGTGGCGCGCATTTGCGCGGGTTCCATCCAGTTGTTGGTGGGGCCAGCGTCTTCTTTTTTGGCCGAGCAGATGTAGGTGCGGTCTTCCACGCGGGCCACGTCGGACGGGTCCGAGCAAGCCAGGTAGGAGTTGGCCCGCTTGGCAGGGTTGAGCTTTTTGAAGGTGCCAGCAGCCACCAGCTCGGCGCACAGGCGGTCGTATTCTTCTTGGGAGCCGTCACACCAGTAGATGTTGGCGGGCTTGCACAGAGCGGCCATTTCGGCCACCCAAGCGATGAGCTTGGCGTTTTTGACGTAAGTGGGCGTATTCAGGTTCAGGCCCTGCATCACGGGTGAGTTCATGGGAAATGCTCCAAGTTTAAAAATCGTTTTTTCAAAACCTCTGCGCAGGGGCTTTGAAAAAACGGCTGTGGGGCTGAGATACTGAGGGTTGTGGCCGCTTGAACACAGCGGCCGTAACAACGGTGTAACCAGCGGGCCTCGATTTTAGGGAGACTGCTTGTTTTGTGCTTGTCTGCTGGGCTGAAAACCACTTTAAAACTATGCAAAAGAAGCATGACGTTATGCGGGGCGCTGTGGTCTCCGACACACAGCTGCAGAGGCGTTGCTTGCTCAAGGCGGCTTTTGCAGCGCCTTGGGCCACCCCTTGGCTGGCACAGTCACAAAGCGCGGCCCGCATCAAGATCGCCGCCGCCAGCAACCTGAAGTTTGTGTTGGCTGACTTGGCAAACCAATACCGTCAACAAACCGGGGTCCAGGTGGATGTGAATCTGGGCGCATCGGGCAACCTGGCGCGGCAGATTTTGCAGGGCTTGCCGGTTGAGCAATTCATCTCGGCCGACGAGGCTTGGGTGGCCGAACTGGTCAAAGCCGGACGCACGGTCGATGCGGGCCAACGCTACGCCACGGGTCGCTTGGCGCTGATCGTGCCTAAAAATTCAGCACTGCCGTTGGCCCAAGGCTTGGCGGCTGTGGTCCGCGCCATGAAGGCGGGCGACAAATTCGCCATGGCCAACCCGGCGCTCGCCCCGTATGGCGTAGCGGCCGTTGAGGCTTTGTTGCGAGCAGGGGTGGGGACGATGCCTGCGGATCAGAAAGTGCTGGGCGACAACATCGGCCAGGCCACCCAGTTTGTGGCCACGGGCGCGGCGCAAGCGGGCATCACCGCGCTGGCCTTGGCGCAGGCCCCCGAGATCGCCAGCAGCTTGCAGGTCTTGCCGCTGCCCACCGACATGCACGCCCCCTTGCACCAGCGCATGGCGCTGCTCAAAGGCGCGGGCGCGGCCGCGGCAGATTGGCACCGGTTTTTGCTCAGCCCTTCAGCGCAGGCGGTGATTGTGCGGCACGGTTACGCCTTGCCGCAATAATCCAGCCCAACACCCAGCACTTCCATTCGCCTGCAAACCCCACCCCATGGATTGGTCCGCCCTTCACGTTTCGCTCACTTTGGCGGTTTTGACCACCTTGGCGCTGCTGCCAGTGGGGCTGGCCTTGGCCCGCTGGTTGGCCGTGACCGCCTGGGCCGGGCGGCCGGTGGTGGAGGCCTTGCTGCTGCTGCCCCTGCTGCTGCCGCCCACGGTGATCGGCTTTTACTTTTTGGTGGCCTTTGGCCAAGGCAGCGCTTTGGGCGCTTGGCTGGCGGCCTCGGGCGTTCGGCTGGTGTTCACGCTCGAAGGCTTGCTGCTGGTGAGCGTGTTGGTCAACCTGCCTTTTATGGTGCAGCCGATTCAGCGCGCATTTGCGGCGGTGCCGCACAGCCTGCGCGAGGCGGCCTGGGTTTCGGGCCTGTCGAGCTGGCAAACCTTTTGGCGCATTGAGCTGCCACTGGCTTGGCCTGGCTTGCTGGCGGGCATGGCGCTCACGGTGGCGCACACGCTGGGCGAGTTTGGCGTGGTGCTGATGGTGGGCGGCAACATCGAAGGCGAAACCCGCACCCTGTCGGTGTCGCTCTACGACAAGGTGCAGGGCATGGATTTGCAGTCGGCCCATGTGATGGCGCTGGCGCTGGTGGGCATCTCTTTGCTCGCGCTGAGCCTGGTGCTGGCCTTTGACCGGGTGGGCCAGCGTGGCCGCGCCTTGCAGGAGCGCTGATGACCGGCTTGCAAGTGCAATTGCGGTCGGCCAGCCCGATCCGGCTGGAGGCCGAGTTTGATTGTGGCGCGGGAGAGTTGGTGGCCTTGGTCGGGCCCTCGGGCAGCGGCAAAACCAGCATGCTGCGCGCCATCGCCGGGCTGTGGACACCTGCCGATGTGCAAGGCCACATCCGGGTGGCGGGCCAGGCCTGGCTGGACACGGCGTTGGGTGTGCAGCTGAGCCCGCAAGAGCGCCGCGCCGGTCTGGTGTTCCAGCATTACGCGCTGTTTCCGCACATGACGGCCAAGGCCAATGTGGCCCTGGCCGCGGGTCCGGGCTGGTCCGATGCGGATGTGCAGACTTTGCTGGGTCGCTTGGGCTTGGCCCAGTTGAGTGAGCGCAGGCCGTCACAACTCTCGGGGGGGCAGCAGCAGCGTGTGGCGCTGGCGCGGGCGTTGGTGCGTGTCATGCCCAGGCCCACAGCGGGCGATGTCACAGCGCCGCAAGTCTTGCCCGGTGTGTTGTTGCTCGACGAGCCTTTTTCGGCGGTGGATTCGCCCACGCGTCAGACGCTTTACCGCGAGCTGGCCGCCTTGCGCCAAAAGGTGTCGGTGCCCATGGTGCTGGTCACGCACGATCTGGCAGAAGCCCGCCGCCTGGCCGACCGGGTGGTGATTGTGGACGCGGGCCAGACCTTGCAAACGGGTGAGCCCGCCCGCGTATTTGCCAGCCCGCGCAACGCCCGGGTGGCCGAACTGGTGGGCATTCAAAACCACTTTGAAGGGTGTTTTTACAAGGACCAGCCCGGCTGGGGGCGCCTGCGCTGGACCGATGCCGAGTCATCAGATCGTGGACTGGACCTCGCAGTTTTTGACAAAAACAAGATCGACGATGGCACCCTTGTGACCTGGGTGCTGAACGGTGAACAGGTGGACGTGATGGCCGATGGCGAGATGTCCAGCACCACTGAGCCCGGCTACACCCGCTTGCGCTGCCAGTTGCTGGAAGTCTTGTCGCTGGGCGAAATCACCTTGTGCACGCTCAGGCCCGAGGCCCTGCCCAGCCAAACCATCACCCTGAACTTGACCAGCCGCCTCTTGCGGCGTCTGCAAGTAGGTGCTGGCGGCTGGGTTCAGCTGCTGATCGCGCCGGGGGCGCTGCACATCATGCCGGTGCGCACAAAATAAAACCCGCAAAGCTGGCGCTGTTGCGGGTTGGGCGGTTGCGCCACGGCGGCGCACCGGGGGGCGGCAAAGCCTCAGGCCATGAACACGGCAATGAAGGCCAACAAGAAAATCAACACGGCACCCGCAGCTGGAATGACCACGGGAATGTGCTTGACCACGTTTTCAACGGGATCGTCGGATGTGTGAGAGTCGTTGTGAGCAGACATGGGGTACCCCGAAACAAGAATGGCCGTATTGTAGCCAAGCCCAGCTGGCGGGCCGCTGACAACCCGGCTCACATCAGGGCATAGGTGGTGCTGGCCCGAAAAACGCTCTTGCCGTCGTCGGCACCGGTCAAGTCAATCTCGCCAAAGGCCATGGCTTTGCCCTGACTTCAGGGATGCCAAGTTGAAACCACATTGGGCGTATTGTCCGAACGTGCCCCGGCCAGCGCATACGACAAGCGATTGGCCGCGTCCATCACAGTTTGGGCATGGGTTTCCAGAACCTTCTCGGTCAAGCGGGAGGTGGGTCCTGAAATGCACATCGAGCCCAGCAGTCGCCAATTGAGGCCGAACACTGGGGCCGCTACGCTGGAGACCTGGGGTTCGCGTTCACCCATCGAGATGTGGTATCCGCGCCGACGGATGTCTTCGTACACCTCTCCGGGTTCACCGGAAAACGCCAAGATCACCCGTCCCGGCGCCCCCAGGTGCAAAGGCAGACGCATTCCGATGCGGACGTGATGCCGCACGGACTGCGGCGCTTCGACACGCGCAATGCAGGCACGTTCATCGCCCTCGCGCACATAAAAAGAGGAACTTTCTTGCGCTTGCTCGGACAGACTGCGTAGCAAAGGTTGAACGGCATTGTTGATGTCAAAACCGGCTTGGTAACGCGCTCCCAGCCAGCCCGCTGCTGGGCCCAGCCGCCATTCGCCTTCTTCGCGCTGGACCATGTAACCGCTGTGCGCCAACGTGCGCGCCAGGCGCAGCACGGTGCTGTTGTGCAAACCTGTGCGGCGGCTCAGTTCGGCCAAGGTCAGGTGCCGCTCGCCAATGCGAAAGGCCTCCATTACCTGTAAAGCACGCGAGACAGCGATGACGCCACCTTCCGGAGTTTGTTCCTGGGTGGGCGCATCGCCAGACGCTGCTTGGGGCTTTGAATATCGCGGCATGAAACATGTTTCATTGTGTGAAGCATTATTGTATCCAGTGAAACAAGTGTCTACATTTCACCCCACTCATTTCACAAAACCCTATGGAGACAAACATGTTGATTCGTCCTTCTCGCCAGGCGCTGTCGCGCCGACTCGCGCTTGGCCTCTTGGGTGCCCTGGCCCTTTCGCCCGCCATGGCCCAAACTGAGAACTGGCCCGCCAAGCCAATCCGTATGGTCGTGCCTTTTCCGGCCGGTGGAGGCACCGACATCATTGCCCGGGAGGTGACCCAGAAGATGGCGGCGACCAACAAGTGGACCTTCGTGATCGACAACAAGCCTGGATCGGGCGGCAACATCGGCATTGACAACGCTGCCAAGTCCAGCCCCGACGGTTACAGCCTCGTGATCGGTCAGACCAGCAACCTGGCCATCAACCCCTCGCTCTACAGCAAGCTGCCCTACGATCCAGTCAAGGACCTCACCCCGATCGGCTTGGTCGGCAATGCCGCCTTGGTGGTGGTGGTTGCTGCCAATTCGTCGTTTCGTACTCTGGGCGATGTCATCAACGCCGCCAAGGCGCAGCCGGGCGTTGTGAACTACGCCACCTCGGGCAATGGCACCGTGGCCCATCTGGCCACCGAACTTCTGCAACGCGAAGCCAACGTCAAACTCACCCACATTCCCTACAAAGGAGCGGCCCAGGGCATCAACGATGTGATGGGCGGTCAGGTTCAACTCTATGTCTCCTCGGTACCCACCTTGATTGGGCATATCAAGAACGGCAAGCTCCGCGCGCTGGCGGTGACCAGCGCAAAGCGGGTCGATGATCTGCCCCAAACACCGACCGTGGCCGAATTGGGCTACAAAGGCTTTGACGCTGTCACTTGGTTTGGCCTGTTGGGTCCGGCGAATTTGCCGGCTGCCGTGGTGACCAGCGCCAACACTGAACTCAACAAGGCACTCAACGCCCCCGATTTGCGCAAAAAACTCGAGGATCAGGGCCTGACCGTGACACCAACGAGTGCCAGCGAATTTGGCCAACTCATTCAGGGCGACATCGTCAAATGGGCTCCGGTGGTCAGAGGTTCTGGCGCGAAGGTGGATTGAACATGAGCCAGGACATCCTTCGCAACTTCGAGCGCGTCTCGCCTGAACTGGTTGCACAGGCGGCCGAGTTTCAGGCTGCCATCTTGGCCGACGTGGCCGGCCGCCGCGGTGCCATGCATGGCCGCATCCAGGCCCTGCGCCCACGCATGAAAGTGGCGGGCCCCGCCTTGACGGTCGAAGTGCGCCCCGGCGACAACCTGATGATCCACGCAGCGATTGCCCTGGCCAAGCCTGGCGATGTGCTGGTGATCGATGGCAAGGGCGACCAGACGTCGGCGCTGATGGGCACCATCATGATGACTGCCTGCCGTCAGCTGGGTATTGCGGGTGTGATCGTCGACGGTGCAGTTCGCGACAGCCTTGAAATCGACGAGATGGACTTCCCCGTCTTCTCGGTCGGGACCAACCCCAATGGCCCGACCAAGAACATCGGCGGCCGCATCGGACACTCCATCAGCTGCGGCGGCGTGAGCGTGAAAGCCGGTGACTTTGTGCTGGCCGATGCCGATGGCATCGTTGTGGTCGAGCGTGACCAACTCGCTCAACTGATCCCAGCTGCGCACAAAAAGGTCGAAGACGAAGTCAAGCGCATCGCGCAGATCCAGCAAGGCCAAACCGCCGCCTCATGGTTGGTGCCTTCATTGCGCGCCGCTGGCGTGCTCAAGGACGGAGAGGTGCTGTGAGTCAGCCCCGCCTTATCGTGACCGGTGCCGATCTGGCACAACAGGCGTTGGAACTGTTGACCGACTTCGAGATCGTTTATGCCGGCAAGACCCCGACCGAAGACGACATGGTCGCCTTGTGCCAACGCCATGACCCGATCGCCATCATCGTGCGCTATGGCGCTGTTAGCGCCAAGGTCATGGACGCCGCCCCTTCGCTGCGCGTGATCTCCAAGCACGGCAGTGGCACCGACACCATCGACAAGGCCGCTGCGCAGGCGCGCGGCATTGAGGTGCGCGCCGCCGTGGGGGCCAACGCCGCCGCCGTGGCCGAGCACGCCTTGGCCCTGCTGTTGGCCTGTGCCAAGTCGGTGGTGGATTTGAACACCCGCATGCACGCCGGCTACTGGGATAAGGCCACACACAAGAGCATCGAGCTGTATGGCCGCACCATCGGCTTGGTGGGCCTGGGGGCGATTGGGCAGCGATTTGCACGCATGTGCGACGCCATGGGCATGAAGGTGCTGGGTTTTGACCCCTATGCGAAGGAACTACCTGACTTCATTGAGCCGGCAGACCTGGACACGATTTGGTGCAAGTCCGACGCGATTTCTCTTCACTGTCCGCTCACGCCCGATAACCGCGGCATGGTCAATGCGCAAACCTTGGCTCAATGCAAGAAAGGGGTGATTGTGGTCAACACCGCCCGTGGCGGTCTGGTCAATGAGGCCGACCTGCTGGCCGCAGTGCAGTCGCGCCACGTGTTTGCCGCCGGGTTGGACAGTTTTTCTGCCGAGCCCATGACGGCGCCGCACCCCTTCCACAATGAACCCCACATCATCCTGAGCCCGCACATTGGCGGTGTGACCAACGACGCCTACATCAACATGGGCGTAGGCGCTGCTCGCCATGTGCTGAAAGTGCTGACATCCACAGCGGCAACTTGAGCTCAAGCCCCCCGGCTCACATCAGGGCATAGGTGGTGCTGGCCCGAAAAACGCTCTTGCCGTCGTCGGCGCCGGTCAAGTCGATCTCGCCAAAGGCCATGGCTTTGCCCGCCCGCAACACCCGCGCTGTGACCAGTGCATCCTGGCCCGACAGCGGCTTCATGAAGCTGCTTGACAGTTGCACCGTGCTGCAGGGCCGAAACTGCCCAAAGTGCGCGATGAGCGCCAGCACCATGGCCGTGTCGGCCGCGGCCATCATGGCCTGCCCACACAACATGCCGCCCACCCGCGACAACTGATCGCTTTGCGGCAGGCGCAGGGTCACGCTGTCCGCGTCAAAGCGTTCGACTTTCAGATTCAGCGCCTGCACCCAGGGGGCGAACAGGTCGGATAAAGATTGCTGCAGGGATTCGGTGGTGGTGCTCATGCCCACAGTTTAAACAGCGCAAAACGCCACCCTGAGCTGAACCCCCGGCAGCCCTTTGTCCTCTCTATACTGTACGTATGACTTCCTCAATCCTTGTTTTGGGCGCAGGCATGGTCGGCACCTGCACCGCCTTGCATTTGCAGCAACGTGGCTACGAGGTCACGCTGGTGGACCGGCGTGCGCCCGGCCAAGAAACCTCGTTTGGGAATGCGGGCCTGATTCAGAGCGAGGCGGTCGAGCCCTATGCCTTTCCGCGTGAGCCGGGCTTCTTGTTGAACGTGGCGCTGGGCCGGGGCGCCCAAGTGCATTGGCATGCGCGAGGCCTTTGGCAGATGGCTGGTTCGCTGCTGCGCTACCTGCACCACTCACACCCCAAGTGGCATGCGCAAGCCACCGAGGCCTACAGCCGCCTGATCGCCCACGCCACTGACGAGCACGACCTGTTGATCACCGCTGCGGGTGCGCAGGATCTGGTCACGCGTGAAGGCTTTCGCTTTGTGTTCCGCTCGGCCAAGGCTTTGGACGAGGCGGCGCAGCGTGCCGAAGATTTGCGCGTGCGTTTTGGTGTGCGCTCTGAGGCCGAAAACACAGTCCAGCTGGCCCAGGCTGAGCCCGCTTTGCGTGCCTCTTTGGCTGGGGCCGTGCATTGGCTGGACCCTTGGGCAGTGAACAACCCCGGTGCATTGGTGCAGCGTTATGCCGATTTGTTCGTCACGCGGGGTGGCCGTGTCCTGACGGGCGACGCCGCCAGCTTGCAGGCCCAAGGCAAGGGCTGGTCAGTGAAGACCGCCGAAGGCCAAGTGGACGCCGAGCAGGCGGTGCTGGCGCTGGGCCCTTGGGCCGATGGCCTGATCCGCACGCTGGGCTATCACTTCCCTTTGTTCATCAAACGGGGTTACCACCAGCATTACCGCTCACCTACCCAACTGCGCCAGCCGGTACTCGATGCTGAATGTGGCTACGTGCTGGCCCCCATGCAGCGCGGCCTGCGCCTGACCACGGGCGCTGAATTTGCCCCCATCGATGCCCCGCCCACGCCCGTGCAACTGGCCAAGGCCGAAGTGCTGGCGCGTGAGCTGGTCGAGTTGGGCGATGCTTTGCCCGAGCCGCCTTGGTTGGGCGCACGCCCTTGCACCGCCGACATGTTGCCGGTGATGGGACCTGCACCGCGCCACACAGGCCTGTGGTTCAACTTTGGCCATGCGCACCAAGGCTTCACACTGGGGCCTGTGGCCGGGCGGCTGCTGGCCGAGATGGTCAGTGGTGGCCCGACTGGGGTGGACCCGATGCCCTATCGAGCGGCGCGGTTTGGGTGATGTGTTTGGATGATGTGACTTGACCGGTGTGTGAACGCACCGCTGCCTGCTATCGCGCAGGTCACAGCTGTGCGCCGCAGTCGGTCTTAAACTGAAGTCTTCTTTTACCGATCCGCAGGCTTGGCATGAACCGCTTTTCTCCGTCCACACCCCGCATTCCTGGCATCCGGTTTGTGCATTCGCCCGGCCCGACCCATGTGCCCGACGAAGTCATGCACGCCATGCAGCGCCCGATGACCGATTTGTCCGACCCCCGGGTGGCGGCCATGATTGCCGAATGCGAAAGCGGCATGAAGCGCTTGTTGCACAGCCCAAACTCCGATGTGTTTTTGTTTGCCAGCAACGGGCATGGCATGTGGGAGTCGGTGGCCGCCAACTTGGCTTCACCACAACACACCTTGCTGTTGGCGGGCTCGGGCCATTTCTCGGACCAGTGGGCGCTCCAGATCGAGGGCTTGGGCGTCGCCTTGCAGCGCACCCCCCATCAAGAGGGCCATCCGTTTGATGTGTCTGCGATCGAGCAAGCCCTGCGCGATGACAAAGACCACCGCATCAGTGCAGTGCTGGTGGTGCACACCGAAACCTCCAGTGGCGTGACCAGTGACCTGGCCGCGGTGCGCCGCGCTATCGATGCGGCGGCGCATCCGGCGCTGTACGTGGTGGATGCGGTGGCCTCGCTGGCTGCCAGTCCTTTTCACATGGACGCCTTGGGCGTGGACGTGGCCTTGGGCAGCTCGCAAAAGGGTTTGATGATGCCGCCCGGTCTGGGTTTTGTGGCCGTGAACGCCCAAGCCATGGCCTGGTCAGCCCAGCATGCCGAACCGCGTTTTTACTGGGACTGGCAACGCCGCCAAACCGGCAACCAGTCGGCCAAGTTTTGTGGCACCCCGCCGCTGGCCCACATCGCTGGCTTGGAGACCGCCATCGCCTTGCTCGAAGCCGAGGGCTTGCCCCAGGTGTGGGCGCGGCACCAACGTTTGGCGGGTGCGGTGCACGCAGCGGTGGAGCGCTGGGCCGTGCCAGGCGCCCTGCGGTTTCATGCCCGCGTGCCCGAGACGCGTTCGGTTTCGGTCACGGCTATCGAGGTAGCGCCCGGCATCGACCCCGAAGCCCTGCGTACCGTGGCCCGTGAGCGTTTTCAGGTGGCCATGGCCGGGGGCTTGGGGCCATTGGCTGGGCGGGTGTTCCGCATCGGCCACTTGGGCGACATGAACGAGCCCATGATCTTGGGGGCGTTGGCTGGCATCGAAGCGGCCATGACGGTGCAAAAGATTCCTTTTGGCACCGACGGCGTGGCGGCGGCGGTGGCTTTTCTGGCCGCTAACTTGGCCGCTCAGAGCGCCCGGTAAAAACTCAGATACACCCCGTCGGGTGCACGTCGGCCGCTGCCAATGAATTGGCTCTCGCTGAGCCAAGCCCATTGCGGCGCGGTGGCTTCGAGTTTGGGTTGGCAGCGGAAGTAAATCTCATCGGGGTTGACCGGCTGGCCGTTCATGATGCGCTGCGAGTTCTCTAGCGAAGCTACCCGCAAGGCGGTGTTTTGCACAAACACCCGGCTGCCATCGTCGAGCTCGATGACGTAACGGGCATCCAAGTGCGCTTGTGTGCCGCCCCCCAAAATCAGCTGAAAGTCGGCACCCCCTGCCATCACTTTGCCGTTCAAACGCGGGCCGGTCACGGTACCGCCCGTGATCGGGATCATGCGGCGCAAACCCGCAGGGGTGTGGCCGACTTCCACGGGGGGGGCAATGGTCACGGCCAGGTCGCAAACATGCTCAAGGGCGGGTGGGGGCAAGGTCATGGTGAATCTTCCAAGCAGGGGGAATGCGCAGTTTAAGGCGCAGCGCTTGGTGGGCTGTCACAAAGGGTCGGCGGGATTTTTGGTGTTGCCCATCCAGGCTGTCAGGGACGAGCGCATGGCTTCCTCCACCGACATTTCCAGCACCTGCACCCATTCGCGCGGCACAAACACCGTGTAGCCACCGATCATGTAACCCATGGGCAGGTAGACCGCGATGTGTTGGCGCGTCTGTGCGTCCAGCGGCAGGTCGGAGAGGTTTTGGCGCGTGACCAAGCCGATGATGGACAGCTCGCCGTCAGGCTTTTTCAGCAGCACCACTTGCTGCGCATCGCGCTCGTGGGGTGCAAAGTAATCGGCGAAACTTTTGAGCGAGGAATAAATGCTTTTGACCAGTGGCAGATTGGTGAAGGGCAACTCCACCCAACCAATCATCCGCTTCATGAAAGGCTGGGACACCAAAAAGCCCAACACCAGGATCAGTGCCGTGCCCAACACAATGCCCAGACCCGGCAGATAGAAGTCGCCCGTGAAGGGGCGCAGCACGCTCATGGCCGAGCCCTCGACCCAGCTGACAAACAAATAAAGCACGTAGACCGTGAGCCCGACCGGCAAAAAAGTGATCAGGCCGCGGAAAAAATAGGCGTGAAGGCGTTTCATAACTTCGATTGTGACCGTGCGGCAAAGGGCCGGAAGAGGCAGGGTAAATGGCCGGACAAAGCCGCTTTTATACTGGACTGAGTTGCCCAGTTCCCACAGCCTAGCTCTCCAGACGGACATCATGCTTTCCACCCAAGACAAAACCCGCATCGACGACACCCGCATTGCCTCGGTGCGCCCCTTCATGACGCCCGCGCTGCTGGAAGAGCGGCTGCCCGCATCGCCCGCGCACCTGGCGCTGGTGGAGCGCTCGCGCCAAGACATTTCGAAGGTGTTGCAAGGCCAAGACGACCGACTCGTTGTGGTGGTCGGGCCCTGCTCGATCCATGACCACGACCAAGCGATTGCCTATGCCCAGTTGCTCAAGGCCGAGGCGGCCAAACACGCCAAAGACCTGCAGATCGTGATGCGTGTGTACTTTGAAAAGCCGCGCACCACGGTGGGGTGGAAGGGCTATATCAACGACCCGCACTTGGACGGCAGCTTCGCCATGAACCAGGGCCTGGAGATGGCCCGCAAACTCTTGTTCGACATCCTCGACGTCGGCCTGCCTGTGGCCACCGAATTCCTCGACTTGCTCAGCCCTCAGTACATCAGTGATCTGGTCACCTGGGGCGCGATTGGCGCCCGCACGACGGAGAGCCAAAGCCACCGCCAATTGGCCAGCGGTCTGTCGTGCCCAGTGGGTTTCAAGAACGGCACCGACGGCGGCGTCAAAGTGGCCGCAGACGCGGTGGTGGCGGCCAAAGCGGCGCACGCCTTCATGGGCATGACCAAAATGGGCCAAGCGGCGATTTTCGAAACCCGCGGCAACCAGGACGTACACATCATCTTGCGCGGCGGCAAAGCGCCCAACTATTCGGCCGCCGATGTGGATGCCACGTGCAAAGCGCTGGAGTCTTCAGGCATTGCACCGCAAGTGATGGTGGACGTGTCGCACGCCAACAGCAGCAAACAACACGCCAAACAGATCGAGGTGTCACACGATGTGGCCGCGCAGGTGACAGGCGGGGACCGCCGCATCATGGGCCTAATGATCGAGAGCCACCTGAACGAAGGCCGCCAAGACCTGAAAGAAGGCCAGCCGCTGGCGCACGGCGTGTCGATCACCGATGCCTGCATCAGCTTTGCGCAAACCGTGCCAGTGCTGGACGCATTGGCGCGGGCAGTGCAACAGCGACGTCAATCAGCCTGAGCTGACCCGCTTCAGTCCAGACTCAAACCAATCTTGCGCGACACGGCGCCCCATTTGGCAAAGTCTTTGCCCACTTTGGCGACCGCCTGCTCGGGCGTGCTGCCAATCACGATCTGGTCGGATGCCTTGAGCCGCTCGGTGGCCTCTGGGGTGCGCAGCGCGTCGACCACCGCTTGGCGGAATTTGGCCACGATGTCATCGGGTACTTGTTTGGGGGCGATCAAGATCAGGCTGAAATCGGCCTCGTAGCCTTTCACCCCAGCTTCTTCGATGGTGGGCACTTCGGGCAAGGAGGGCGAGCGCGCTTGGCCCGACACCGCCAACGCCGTCAATTTGCCCGAGCGCACATGGGGCAGCACCGTGGGCCCGGCCAACAAGCCACACGGCACTTGGTTGGCCAGCACGTCTTGCATGGCGGGGGCTGGGCCTTTGTAGGGGATGTGCGTCATTTGCATGCCGGTCATGCTCAGCAGCAACTCGGTGGACAAATGCCCCGGCACACCGGCGCCGCCCGAGGCATAGCTCAAAGAGGTGGTTTTGGCTTTGGCGATCAGCTCGGACACTGTTTTGACACCCAGTGAAGGGTTGCAAACCAGGGTTTGGCTGAACGAGGACAACACACTGATGGGCTTCAAGTCGTCGAGCTTGAAGGGCATGGTTTTGTACACATGCGGGTTGACGGTGAGCAGCGTGTCGGTCGCGAACAAAAAGGTGTAGCCGTCAGGTGCGGCCCGAGCCACGTTGGCGGCGCCGATGTTGCCGCCCGCACCGGGCTGGTTCTCGATCACGATGGGTTGCTTGAGGTTGGCCAAAATTCTCTCGGCCGCTGTGCGCATGACCAGGTCACTGGGGCCACCGGGCGGGAAGGGAATGACGACTTTGATCGGGCGCTGCGGCCAGGTTTGGGCCATTGCGGCATGCGTAGCCAACAGAGCCAATACGGCGATGGACAAAGTCTGACGCC
>JBIKHW010000309.1:0-4155 GCA_044361935.1 Limnohabitans sp.
GGGTCAAGTTGTCCGGCACGCGCATGATTTCGCGCACATCCATCAAGGCGTATTCCGAAAAAGCGCCCGGGCATCGGCCCATGACGCGATCGCTTAACTGCCAAGCACCCGTCTCGCTGCCCAACTGGACGATCTGCCCTGCCCCTTCCATGCCCGCAGGCTTGCTGCCGCCTTTGCCGTGCAGGCCGTGGCCGATGATCAATTCACCCCGGTTCAGAGAAGCCGCGTGCAGCTTGACCAGCACTTGGCCCGCACCGGGCACAGGCATGTCCACTTCGCGCAGTTCCATCTGGCCTTGGCCATTGCTGATGTTCATCCAATACGATTTCATGGTGGGCCTCATTCGCCTTTGAAGACAGGTTTGCGTTTTTCCATGAAGGCCTTGCGGCCTTCGGCATAGTCGGCGCTGTCAAAGCAGCCGCGGATGAGTTGGGTGCACAAGTCCAGGTCCAACTCAGGCGAGGGCTTGAGGATTTCGCGGGTGATCGCCTTGGCCGCTTGAATGGTCAAGGGCGCATTGGCCGCCAGTGCCGAGGTGTATTCGGCCAGCAAGTCGGGCAAGGCTTCAGGTGCGCAGACCCGCGTGACCAAGCCCAGGCTTTGGGCTTCTTGCGCGTTGATTTTGCGGGCCGTGAAAAACAGGTCTTTGGCCGCACCGGGGCCGATCAGATCGACCAGATTTTTCATGGCCGAGTAGCGGTAGCCCAAACCGAGGCGGGCGGCTGGGACCGAGAACACCGCATCGCTTGCGGCAATGCGCATATCGCAGCTGATGGCCACATTGATGCCGCCACCGATGCAAAAGCCGCGAATGCAAGCCAGTGTGGGCTTGGGGAAGTTGTAAATGCCCATGAGCGCGGTCTCTGCCATGTGCTCGTAGCGTGTCACGGCTTCACGCGCTGCACGCATGTCTTCGAACTGCGAAATGTCAGCCCCCGACACAAAGGCTTTTTCGCCCGCCCCGGTGAACACCACCAAGCGCACACGCGGGTCGTGTTCGGCCTGGTTCAAGAGCACCGGCACGGCTTCCCACATGTCCACCGACAGCGCGTTGTGCCGCGCCACATTGTTGAACTGGATGAACAGCGTGCTGCCGTCCAGCCAGGTGTTGACCCGCTCGGTCGGCGAGGTATAGACCACTTCAGACATTCAAAACACTCCTTTGGATTTCAATGCGGCCAAGGTCTGGTCATCCAGCCCCAGCTCGCCCAGAATTTCTACGCTGTGCTCGCCCCGACGCGGCGCGGCGCGAGCGATGGTGCTGGGCGTGCGCTCCAGCTGCACCGGCTGACCCACCAAGCGCTGCGGGCCTTGGTGCACCGACACCACGTCTTTGACCATCTTCAAATGCTGAACTTGCGGTTCGTTGAACACCTCGTCCATGCTGTTGATCAATCCACAGGCCACACCGCCCTCATTCAGGCGTTCGATCCAATAGGCCCGGTCCTGCTTGGCCAAGCGTTCGTTGATCTCAGCGTTCAAGGCATCGCGGTTCACCGAGCGACTGGGCTTGTCGTGGTAACGCGGGTCGGTGACCCACTGCGGTGCTTCCAAGATGTCGCAAAAGCGCTCCCAAATCTTGGAGCCAAACACCGCGATGTTCATGTAACCATCACGCGCTTTGTAGACCCCGGTGGGGATGCTGGTGGGGTGGAAGTTGCCCGCCTGCGTGGCCACTTCTTCGTCGATCAACCAGCGCGAAGTCTGAAAGTCCATCATGTACACCATCGACTCCAGCAGCGAGGTGTGCAGCCACTGGCCTTGGCCAGACTTTTCACGCTCGAGCAAGGCCACCAAAATCCCTTGGGCAGCAAAAATGCCCGCACACAAATCGGCAATCGGAATGCCCACCCGCATCGGCCCCTGCTCGGCCAAACCGGTGACCGACATCAAGCCGCCCATGCCCTGCGCAATCTGGTCAAAACCCGGCCTTGCGGCCAAGGGGCCGGTTTGGCCAAAACCTGAAATGCTGGCATACACCAAACCGGGGTTGTCTTTCTTCAGGCTCTCGTAATCGATGCCCAAGCGGAACTTCACATCGGGGCGAAAGTTTTCCACCACCACATCGGCCTTAGCGATCAGTTGCTTGAGCAGTGCAATGCCTTCGGGCTCTTTGAGGTTGAGGGTGATCGAGCGCTTGTTGCGGTGGGTGTACTGGTAGTCCGAGCCCTCTTGCCCGCCCAGCGTATCGTCGCCACGCATGTGCTCAGGCATTTGCACCTGAACCACATCGGCGCCCCAGTCGGCCAATTGGCGGCAAGCCGTGGGGCCAGCACGCACCTGGGTCAAATCAATCACCCGAAAGCGCGACAGCGCAGCGGAGGCGGGTTGGTGCGGCATGGGAATCTCCGAACAATGAAATACGCTGTGGGATCAAGTGCGAGCACTTGCTGAAAGTGGCTCAAAGTGTGAACGTCAACCAAAAAAGTGTCAACACTTTGAACAGATTGTTGACACATTGGAGACGTCAATGGTGTGATTTTGGCCATCTTCAGTTAGGATGAAGCCGTGCAATTCCGCTTTTTGAATGCCGCTTTTCCAACCCATTGCCCATGAACGCCGCCCCCGAAAAACCCGAACAAGGTTTGCCCGTTTTTGTCGCTGAGCAGCTCAAGCAGCTCATCTACAGCGGCGAACTCAAACCCGGAGAGCGCCTGAACGAAGCCGCTTTGGCCTTGCGCATGGGCACGAGCCGGGGCCCCGTTCGCGAGGCCATCCGCATGCTGACGGGTTTGGGTCTGGTCACGGCCGTGCTCAACCGCGGCGTGTTTGTGCGCCAGATGTCGGTGCGCGAAATGCTGGAGCTTTACGACCTGCGTGCACTGGTTTTTGGCTTTGCCGCAGAACGCGCCACCGACCACCTGACCGAAAGCCACAGAGCACAATTTGAGGAATTGCTGCACGCCATGGATGTGGCCTGCGAAACCGAAAACGCCAACCAGTACTACGAGCTGAACCTGAAGTTCCATGCCCTTATTCTGCTGTTGGCCAACAACCAGCGTGCCCAAGCCGCGTACGACGACATCATCAAAGAAATGCACCTGTTCAGGCGCGAGTACTTCAACGCACCGGGCAATATGCGCCAGTCCAACGCCGAGCACCGCACCTTGTACGAAGCCATCGTCAAAGGCTCCAAGGCCAAGGCCAAATCCACCGCGGAGCGGCATGTGCTTAAAGGGCGCGAGCGGCTGCTGAGCAACCTCGACAACAACAGCCCGCTGGCAGGGCTTTGATCAGGTTTTAAGCGCTGGTCACAGGCCCTGACGCAACACAGCATGAGCAAAGTGGACCGACTTAACCTCGGCCACGCTGCTGACCATGGGCTCGAAACCTGGCGTGTTCGGCCAGATGAGACCCCTCAGGAAATCCGCATCAGCTCAATCTTGACTGATCTTGCGTTCCTTGATGATCTGCGCAAAACGCCGTGCATCGGCCTTGGTGACCGCACCAAACTCAGCGGGCGACATGGGCGTGGGTTCGGCACCAATGCCTTTGATGGTTTCGACGGCGCTGGGCAACATCAGGGCGCGGTTGATTTCACGGTTCATGCGCTCCACGATGGCGGCTGGCGTGCCCGCAGGGGCCCAGAAACCGTGTGATGTGCCGGCATCAAAATTCTTGAGCCCCAGCTCATTGAGCGTGGGCGCATCCGGGAACATGGACAAGCGCTGGGGCGATGTGACCGCCAACAAGCGCAGACGGCCGGAGCGCACATGCGAGAAGGCGATGCCCGGGTCCATCAAGTAATCCACACTGCCGCCCAACAAGTCTTGCAAGGCAGCTGCAGAGCCGCGGTAGGGGATGTGCAGCGTAAAGATGCCAGCTTGCGACTTGAGCATCTCACCTGCGATGTGCGGGCTGGTGCCGTTACCGGGCGAGCCGTAGCTCATTTTGCCGGGGTTGCGTTTGGCATAAGCGACGAATTCGGCATAAGTCTTGTAGGGGGCATCGCTGCGCACCACCAAGAACAACTGCAAGCGCGCACCGGCTGCGACAGGGATCAGGTCCTTGTCGTGGTCAAAAGGCATTTTGGCCGTGACATAGGGCACGATGGATGCGCCACTGCCCGAGCTGCACAAAAAGGTGTAGCCATCGGGGGCGCTCTTGGCAGCCAAGTCGGAGCCGATGATGCCCCCGGCACCGCCTCGGTTGTCC
>JBIKHW010000310.1:0-4128 GCA_044361935.1 Limnohabitans sp.
ATCAGCGTGAGCCGTGGTCAAGGGTTGTTCATCAGGTTGTTGGCACTGGCACTGCTGGTCACAGGCGCTGCACAGGCACACGACTTTCGCCAAGGCGATGTGGTCATGGACCACCCTTACGCCACGCCTACCTTGGCAGGTACCACCACCGGCGCGGTGTATTTCAAGTCCATCCGCAACAAAGGCAAAACGCCTGACCGCCTGCTGTCGGCCCGCACCGCCGTGGCCGCGCGGGTCGAAATCCACCACATGCAGATGGACGGCAAGGTCATGCGCATGCGCCAAGTGCCCGCCTTGGCGTTGCCCGCGCAAACCGAAGTGTCCTTGCGGCACGGCGGTGCAGGCACGCACCACCTGATGCTGCTGGACATGGCCAAACCCCTCAAAGACGGTGACCGCTTCGATCTTGAGCTGGTCTTTGAAAAAGCAGGCACCCGGCGTGTGAACGTCTGGGTGCAAACACCGCGAGCAGGTGGACCTGCGCATCAGCATTGATTTTTGAAATGGAGAACATGATGAAAAATCTTTTAACCCTGACGGCAGTGGCCTTGACCCTGAGCGCCTGCAGCACCCTGCCCAGCCCACCCACTTCCCAAGCTGTTGAGCTGAAATTTGCCGCCCAAATCAACGGCCAGCCCTTTGCCTGCGGCCAGCGTTACGAAGGCGTGGGCAGCACGCGCTCGACCATCACGCCCAGCGACTTTCGCATGTACGTGAGCGAGGTCAAGCTGGTGCGCCAAGACGGCAGCACCGTACCCGTGCAACTCGCGCAAGACGGCGTGTGGCAACAGCAATCGGTGGCGCTGTTGGACTTTGAAAACGGCGAAGGCCCTTGCCGCAATGGCACAGAAGCCACCAACACCAGCGTGCGCGGCCAAGCGCCAGCGGGCGAGTACACCGGGGTGGAACTCACCGTGGGCGTGCCCTTTGCACAAAACCACCAAGACCCCACGGTCGCCCCCGCGCCGCTCAACTCCACGGCGATGTTCTGGAACTGGCAAGGCGGCTACAAGTTCATCAGGTTTGACACCGCCAGCAGTGGCATCAGCACCGACCAACCCGCAGCAGCCAACGCCATGGGCCCGGTCACCCGTTACTCGGTGCACCTGGGCAGCACGGCATGCGCGGGCGAGAGCAAAACCCAAGCCCCCAGCGCTTGCCAAAACCCCAACCGCATGACGGTGCGTTTCGATGGCTTTGACCTGCACAAAAACACCGTGGTGGCCGACATGGGCGCGGTGCTGGCACAGGCCAATGTGGACGTGAACGCCAAAGGCACATCGCCCGGCTGCATGAGCTTCCCCAAAGACGGCGACTGTCCACCTGTGATGCAGGCGCTGGGCCTGGCCTACGACGGCGTGGCCGCTGCAGGCCCTCAACGCCTTTTGTCCAAGCGCTGATCTGCACCCCGGAGCTCGGTCATGAACCCTTTGCGCAAAACCCTGAGCACCTGCCTGCTGGCCCTGGCCGGTTGGGCTGTGCTCACGGGCAGTTCCACAGACGTTTTTCATTGGGACCTGCCTGCCTGGGTGCCACGCCCTGTGGTGCCCGCAGACAACCCGATGAGTGCGGCCAAGGTCGAGCTGGGGCGGCACCTGTTTTACGACCAACGCCTGTCGGCTGACAGCAGCATGACGTGCGCCACTTGCCACCACCAGGACAAAGCCTTCACTGACGGACTGGCCGTGGCCCAGGGTGTGAACGGGCAAGCGGGTCATCGCAGTGCCATGGCGCTGGCCAATGTGGCCTATCTACCGGTGCTGACTTGGGCCAACCCCAACCTCACGGCTTTGGAGGTGCAAGCGCTCATTCCGCTGTTTGGCGAGCACCCGGTCGAGATGGGCATGGCAGGGCGAGAGAAAGAACTGTTTGCACGCCTGCAAGCCGATGCGCGTTACCGCGACTTGTTTGCCAAAGCCTTTCCAGCCGAAGCCGCAAAAGGCAGTGAGGCTTTGTATTCGCTGGGCACGCTGACCAAAGCTTTGGCCAGTTTTCAGCGCAGCCTGCTCTCGTTTGACAGCCCGTATGACCGCTACAAATACGGCGGCCAGACCACGGCCATATCCCCAGCAGCCAAGCGCGGAGAAAGCCTGTTCTTTGGCGAAAAGATGGAGTGCTACCACTGCCACGGCAGCTTCACCTTCACCGACAACATCCGCCACAGCAAGCTGCCATTGGCCG
Source organism: Limnohabitans sp. (assembly GCA_044361935.1). Taxonomy (GTDB): domain Bacteria; phylum Pseudomonadota; class Gammaproteobacteria; order Burkholderiales; family Burkholderiaceae_C; genus Limnohabitans_A. Next base: position 2,182 of record JBIKHW010000310.1, read on the forward strand.
AGCGCGGCTTTCACAACACGGGCTTGCATAACCTGGATAGCCGGGGTGCTTACCCCGCAGACAACCCGGGCATCAGAGAGTTCACGGGCGACGCCGATGACATGGGCAAGTTCCGCACGCCCAGCCTGCGCAACATTGCGCTGACCGCGCCCTATATGCACGACGGCTCGATGGCCACGCTCGACCAAGTCATCCGCGCCCACTACGCGCAGGCCGGCCGCGCAGGTGGTACGGCCAACGGGCCCAGCCCCTTGCGCAGTTCATTGATCGGGGGCTTCGAGGTCAGCGAGCAAGAAGTCAGCGACCTGGTCGCTTTCTTGAACACCTTGACCGACCACACCTTTGTTCAAAACCCTCGCCACGCGAATCCGTGGGCTACCAGTCGCTGAGGCATGGACATGCACCGTTCACACCCCTTCTTTCACTTGCTGAGCCGCTTCGTGCTGATTTGGTACGTGCTGTTTGTGGGTGTTTCGGTGTTGGCCGCCACGTTGCAGCCCAAAACCATGGACGTGGTGTGTTCCGCTATGGGCATCATGAAGGTGGTGGTGCAAGGCGAGGGTGAAGCCCCACCGCTGACCAGCAACATGGACTGCCCGCTGTGCGCCCACGCCACACCTGCATTGCCGCCGCCCACGGTGGCGGCTTTGGCCCATGTGCACGATGCGCGCGCGTACATCGTGCAAGCCTTGCCCGAGGCCTTGCTGCTGGTCCGCACCGCGCCGCCACTGCCTTCTCGTGGGCCACCTGACCTGATCTGAACGCCATAAGGCCATTCGTATCCCCCCGAATTGCTTGGGGGGGATGTCTTTTTGCGTGCAGTTTTTTGCACACCCAGATCTCGTCAGAACATGAAAACAAAATTGAATTTCTCCGCCGTGGCCATGGCCACATGGTCTTGCTGCGCCGCTTTGGCCCAAGCCCAAACACAAACCATCGAAATCACGGCTGACAAAGAGCGATATCAGCCAGCCTTGACGCAAGCTGCCACCCGCTCTGCGGTGCCTGTTGAGCAAGTGCCCCAGTCCATCGTGAGCATTCCGCGTTCGGTCATCGAGGACCAAGGCAGCAAAACGGTTTCGGACGCCTTGCGCAATGTGAGCAATGTCAACGAAATCGACCCACGCGACAGCAACAACGTGGGCTTCAAAATCCGCGGTTTTAATGCGGCCATGGTGGTCGATGGTGTCTCGGTGCCAGGCTGGTTTCAGAATCAAGAGAGTCTGGTGGGCGTTCAGCAAATGGATGTGATCAAAGGCCCAGCGGGTGGCCTGTATGGCAGCGGCCAGGCGATTGGCAATTACTCGACGGTGGGCGGCACCATTGCCGTGACGACCAAAGACCCTGTTGCCAAGGCCTCGCGTGAAGTGGGTGTCAAGTTGGGTAACTTTGGCCGCCGCAATGCGCACGTTGATTTGAACCAGCCGATCAACGAGGCGTGGGCGTTTCGGGTCAATGGTGAGCATGACCGCTCTGACAGCGAAACCCAAGGCGTGTTCTTCCGCAAGTCGGCGTTGAATCCGAGCCTGTCCTGGTCGCCCGATGCCAAAACCAAAGTGGTCATCAAGGCCCGTATGCTGGACAACACCACTGTGGATTATTCGGGCTTGCCACGCGCCAGCGCTTCGGCCACCGAGCCTGCTGCAGGCGTAGGCCGCAGCACCTTCGTCACCGCCACCGGCTTGCCCGACACCACACAAAAGTCACGCGGCTTGAATGTGCAGTGGACGCAAGTCTTGAACAATGACTGGACCTTGAAGGCCCTGGCCGCACACAACACGGCTGAAGTGGATCAGCGGGGGGTGTTTCCGTCCCATTATGGCAGCGGTGGTGGTTTGGGCTCCAACGTGATGCTCGGCGGTGCCCGTTTGTGGGAAAAGCTCACATCGAACACGGTTCAACTCAGTTTGGCGACGGCCATCCAGTCGGGCAAGGCGCTGCACCGTG
>JBIKHW010000311.1:0-4114 GCA_044361935.1 Limnohabitans sp.
ACCGACGAGACCAACTGCATGATGCTGGCCGCCATTCCCGGCCAGGTGGGCGACGGTGGCAAGGTGACTGTGAAAAACAAGATGATGGTGGGTGGCGTTGAGCAAAACGGCACACAAGAAACCTTCTTGGGTGCAGCCTTGGGCGAAGCCAAACTGCGCCGTTTTTTGGTGGCACCTCAAGGCGCAGAAGTCACGGGCATCACCGAGACCGCTGATGGCAGAACCCTGTTCGTCAACATCCAGCACCCGGGTGAATTGTCCAAGCCTTTGGCTTCGGGCGCGGCGCCCCAAAGCATGTGGCCAGGCAACGCAGGCTATGGACCGCAAGGCCGCCCACGTTCGGCCACCATCGTGATCACCCGCAAAGACGGTGGGGTGATCGGGCTGTAAAGCCAGGGGGCCAAGTGTTCAGAGCAGCCGAGGAATGGCTTCGACATCTTCGGCGAACATTTGGCCCTTTTCTGCCAACAGCACTTTGTGCTGGCTGTCCATCAACAGCGTGATGGGCAATCCCTTGGGTTTGGGAAATTGTTGGCGCCACGCCGGACTGGCCCAAGCCGCAGGGAAGGTGTAGCCGCGTTTTTGCAGGTAGGCCTGCGCGTCTTCGGGGTTTTTGTCGATGGACAAGGCCAGCATGCGCAGCCCACGGCTTTTTGGTGAATCCCACAAGGCTTGCATGCTGGGGCTTTGCAGAGCGCAAAAAGGGCAGGTGCTGGACCACCAATACAGCAGCAATGGCTGGCGCTCGTGCTGGAAGTTTTGGCCAGTCAGCAAACGGATGGACGGCACCTTGAGCACATCGCCCAAGCGGGGCATGGCGGGTGCCAGCGCTTCGAGGGCCGCTTCGGAGGGGGTTTGTGCTTGTGCGCTGGCCCAGGGCCACAAGGCGCCCAGGCCCAAGCCCAGGGCCAGTTGCCTGCGTGTTGCAAAAGACTTTGGCGCTAAGTTTTGGTTGGGCATAGGACATTTCACAGGGCTTGTAAGCACCAATATAAGTCAAAGTCAATGTTTTGTAAGCCACTTTGAACCTGACGCCGACGCAAGCGGCCCGACCAACATACTTTGGCGACGGGATCTGCGCAGGATCAAAAACAGCCTTTTTATAATTGGATTTTTGACACAAGACTGTCACAATTCACCGCTAAAGTGACATCAGTTCCCAAGACAAAACCACTTGGGCGGACTTGAACCCACCCCTGAATCAGGAGTTGATATGATGAAATTGAAGTCTTTTGTAGCTGCTATTGGCCTGAGCGCCATCGCTGCAGCCAGCTTTGCAGCCGACATCACCGGCGCTGGCGCGACCTTTCCTTTCCCCGTCTATGCCAAGTGGGCCGAAGGCTACAAAGCCGCCACAGGCACCGGCATGAACTACCAATCCATCGGTTCCTCCGGTGGCATTCGCCAAATCCGTGCCAAAACCGTGACTTTTGGCGCCACAGATGCCCCAGTTTCAGGTGCTGACCTGGACAAAGACGGCATGGTCCAGTTCCCGGCCATCATCGGTGGCACAGTCCCAGTGATCAACTTGGACGGCTTCAAGCCTGGGGAATTGCGCGTGACGGGCCCCGTGTTGGCTGAGATGTTCATGGGCAAGATCAGCAAGTGGAACGACCCCAAGTTTGCTGCTTTGAACCCCGGTAAAAACCTGCCCAACGAAATCATCACCGTGGTGCACCGCGCTGACGGATCCGGCACCACATTCAACTGGACCGATTACCTGACTGCAGTCAGTAAAGACTGGGCCAGCACCGTGGGCAAGGGCGCTGCGGTCAAGTGGCCAGCGCCTACATCGGTGGGCGGCAAGGGCAACGAAGGCGTGGCGGCCAACGTGAACCGTGTCAAGGGTTCCTTGGGCTATGTGGAATACGCCTATGTGAAAAAGAACAACATGAATTTCATGCAGGTTCAAAACGCCAATGGCAAATACGTGAGCCCCGATGACTTGACCTTTGCCGCTGCCGCAGCCGGTGCCGACTGGTTCAGCGTGCCGGGCATGGGTGTGTCCATGGTCAATGCCAAAGGTGATAACAGCTGGCCCATCAGCACGGCTTCTTTCATCTTGATGTACAAGAACCCCGCTGACAAAGCCGCTTCTGCCGAAGCCCTGAAGTTCTTCGACTGGTCCTTCAAAAACGGCAAGAAAATGGCCGCTGACTTGGACTATGTGGCCTTGCCTGACAGCCTGACCAATGAGATCCGCTCCAAAGTCTGGTCGCAAATCCAGAAGTAAGCCAAGCTCAGGCTTCACATCCGTCGGTTGTCCTTCAGCGACCGACGGATTTCTTGTTTAATTCGATGCTCTTTGTTTGATGGGTCAAGACATGCAATCCCCCCTCTCCAGCGTGGACAAAAACAGCCAAATGTTGGCTGTGGTCAAGCGCCAGCGGCTGCAAGACGTGTTGTTTCACCGCCTAACGCAGTTGTTCTCTTTGTTGGTTCTGGTGGCCTTGGCCGGGATCATCGTGTCCTTGTTCATCAACGCCTGGCCCACCTTTGCCAAGTTCGGTGCGCGTTTCATTTGGTACGTGGAGTGGGACATCATCAACGAAGAATTTGGTGCTGCGATCGCGATCGTCGGCACCTTGGCCAGCGCTGGCATTGCCATGCTGGTGGCGGTTCCTTTGGCCTTTGGCATCGCCGTGTTCCTGACCGAGACATGTCCTGTTTGGTTGCGCCGACCATTGGGCACGGCCATTGAGTTGTTGGCGGCGGTGCCGTCCATCATTTACGGCATGTTTGGCCTGTTTGTGTTTGCGCCTTTGTTTGCCGACTACATCCAGGTGCCGCTGCGAGAGGTCTTGAGTGGCATGCCCTTGATCGGTTTTTTATTCAGTGGTGCCCCGAACGGCATGGGCATCTTGGCCGCTGGCATTGTGCTGGCTTTTATGGTGTTGCCTTTTGTGGCCGCTGTGATGCGCGATGTGTTCGAAATCACGCCGCCCATCCTGCGCGAATCGGCCTATGGTTTGGGCTGCACCACCTGGGAAGTGGTTCGCAAGATCGTGTTGCCCTACACCCAAAAAGGTGTCATCGGCGGCATCATGCTCGGCTTGGGTCGCGCCTTGGGCGAGACCATGGCGGTGACCTTTGTGATTGGTAATGCCAACCGCATGCCCACTTCGCTTTTCTCTCCAGGCACTTCGATTGCCTCGACCTTGGCCAATGAATTTGGCGAGGCTGCAGATTTCCATATGTCTTCCTTGTTTGCGCTCGGCTTCCTGCTTTTTGTGATCACTTTTGTGGTGCTGGCCCTGGCCAAACTCATGATCAATCGGGCTGAAAAAGCCAAGGGGTTCTGACATGTCGATGAACATGAATCATGCGCTTTACCGTCGCCGCCGCTTGGCCAATGCTTGGGGCATGGTCACATCCATGATTGCCATGGGTTTGGGCTTGGCCGTATTACTCTGGATTTTGGTGGTCTTGTTTTCCAACGGCTTTGCCGCCCTGGACTGGAACATCTTGACCAAGGACACGCCTGCGCCCGGCACCGATGGCGGGGGCTTGCGCAATGCCATCGTGGGCAGTTTGATGATGGTGGGCTTGTCGGTCTTGGTGGCGACGCCAGTGGGCATCTTGGCGGGTATTTACCTCACGGAATACGGCGATCAAAGCAAAACAGCTGAGCTGACCCGTTTTGTGACCGACATCATGTTGTCGGCGCCATCGATCGTGATCGGTTTGTTTGTGTACGCCATCGCCGTGGCCACCTTGGGTGGATTTTCTGGTTATGCAGGCAGTTTGGCGCTGGCGCTGATTGCGGTGCCTGTGGTCATGCGGACCACTGAAAACATGCTTCGCCTGGTGCCCGGCAGCTTGCGTGAGGCGGCTTTTGCATTGGGGGCGCCGCGTTGGAAAGTGTCCCTGTCGGTGACCCTGCGTGCGGCCAAAAGCGGTGTGATCACCGGTGTTTTGCTGGCCATCGCCCGCATCAGCGGTGAGACAGCGCCCTTGTTGTTCACCGCATTGAGCAACCAGTTCTACAACGATGACATGAGCAAGCCCATGGCCAATTTGCCGGTCGTGATTTTCCAGTTTGCCATGAGTCCTTATGACAACTGGATTCGCTTGGCCTGGGGTGGGGCGCTGTTGATCACCTTGACAGTTTTGG
>JBIKHW010000312.1:0-4109 GCA_044361935.1 Limnohabitans sp.
ACCACGGCATTGGCATTCCGGCCGAAGAGCTGCACCAGGTGTTTGACCGGCATTTCAGAGGCCGCACGGCCCGACTGCATCGCGCGGCCGGCAGCGGGCTGGGCTTGCCCATCGCCAAGGCTTTGGCCCAGGCCCATGGCGGCAGCTTGACTCTGGAAAGCCCGGCCGACGAAACCACAGGTCAGGGCACCCGTGTGCAGCTGCGCCTACCTGTGCTGCCCTTCCCGCCTGCCGCTGCGCCGCAAGCGAGCTGACAGACCTTGCCCCCAGTTGAAAGCCCCCCAGTCAAAAGCCCCACCATGAACATCATCCTGATCGAAGATGACCCGCGCATTGCCGACTTTTTGCAACGCGGCCTTAAAGCCGAAGGTCTGCAGGTGCAGCGCGCGGCCACCGGCCCCGAGGGCCTGGCCCTGGTGCAGGACGCGGCCCGGCAAAGCGCCCCAGGTCATGCCCCCACCGTGGTGGTGCTCGACCTGATGTTGCCGGGCATGAACGGCCTGGAGATTTGCCAAACCCTGCGGGCACAGGGCGTGCCTTTCCCGATCATGATGCTCACGGCCCTGAGCGCCCTGGAAGATCGGGTCGCAGGCTTGCGCATGGGGGCCGACGACTACCTGTGCAAGCCCTTCGAGTTCGAGGAGTTGCTCGCGCGCTTGGAGGCCTTGGGCCGACGCGCAAAGGGCATGGCCAACCGCCCCAGCCAGCTGCAGGTGGCCGACATCTTGCTCGACCGCGACAGCATGCGGGCCAGCCGAGCAGGCGAGGCCCTGAACCTGACGGCGCGGGAGCTGGCGCTGCTGGAACTTTTGATGAGCGCGCCCGGCAGGCTGTTCAGTCGCGAGCGCATTTTGTCCAGCGTCTGGGGCCTAAACGAAGACCCGCTGACCAACGTGGTAGATGTATACATTAGGCGTTTGCGCAGCAAGATCGACGAGGGCCGGGCCACGCCCCTGATCCAGACCATGCGTGGCTTGGGCTACCGGCTAGAAGCGCCTGCAGACATGGGCTTACCCCCCACAGCCTGATCGGCTGCAAAGCCCAAGACTTAAATTCTTCGATTTTTAGAGAGTATTCATCCATCATTGTCTTGTTTTTCGGATGATAAAAAGGCGCTATCTTCACGCCAAATTCAACCACCCGGAGAAAGCAAGTCCATGAAAATTCACATACCCTGCAGGGCTACGTCCTGCCTGCACAAACCGCTCAAGCCACAAACTGGAGACCGTGCATGAAGGCCATCGTCTGGTTGGTATTTCTGGTCCTGACGGCTTTTTGGACCGGCTTGGTGGCGCTGACCGAACAAATGAGCCAATGGTTGCTGGCCAGCATGGCCTCGGGACAGGTCGGCGAACTGGCCACCGTGGCGGGCCAATGGCCTGTGCCCGCCTGGTTGGGCTTTTGGGTGGACACGGCATGGCTCCAAGGCCTGCAAGATGCCGGGGTGGGCCTGGTGCAATGGCTGGGCCAGGTGCTGCCCTCGTCACAAGGCCTGATGAGCTGGATCTCCCCTCTGCTGTGGCTGGGGTGGGGTCTGGGGGCCTTGCTCTTATTAGTGGCCGCTGTCATGGGGCACATGCTGCTGGGCCAACGTTGGTCCGCGCCGCGCAAGGGCTTGAAGCTTTGATCGTCTGCGCCCCTGCCCCATCAGAGCCATGAACGACGCACCATGAAAGCGATCCTGTCCCAACGCCTGCGCCAAGCGGCCGAGCAACACCGCGCAGCGGACCATGGTGCCGATTTGACACTGAGCCTGCAGGATTTGCTGCGCCTGCATGGGGAGTCTTCCCTGGCCGTGCTGCTGATGCTGCTGGCGGTGGTGAGTGTGCTACCCGTGGCCGGTGCGGGTACCGTCATGAGCGTAGGCATTTGGGTGGTGGCCTGGTCATGGCTGCGCGCGCACGAAACGCTGAGTTTGCCGCCACGCTTGGGCCAACTGGAACTCAATGAACGCTGGAGTGGCCGCTGCCTGCACGGACTGGCCTGGATGTACGAGACGAGCCAACGCTGCCTGCGTCCGCGTTGGGTCTGGCTCTCGCATGAGGGCACGCGCGTCTGGTGGGGAGCCTGGATCGGCCTGATGGGCCTCGTGATTTTTGTGCCTTTGCCGCTGGGCAATGTGCTGCCCAGCCTGAGCCTGGTCTTACTCAGCTTGGGATGGATGTTCCGCGACGGCCTGGCCCTGCTGCTGTCCACCGTCACCGGGTTCGCGGGTGTCGCTTATGGCCTATCGGTGGGGCATCTGGCCATACAAGCCTTCGAACGGATGATGGATTTGCTGCGCTAGAGGGCCCAAGATCAATCTCACCTGCCACACCGTTGAGCATTAAAGACTTATCGGGGTCAGATCAATCATGACAGACTAATTGGCACAAGCAAGCTCGCGGGATTTATGATCAAAATCACAACAGCAAGCAGGGAGATACGCATGAACAGTTGGTATTTGTCTTCCAAATTGGCCTGCATCGGTTTGAGCATTGGCCTGCTCGTCGCAGCGCCCAAGACTTGGGGCGTAGAGACCTTCACCGCCACCACGGGCGCAGAAAAACCCGCTAAGGGCAAAAAGCCCAAAGCCGCCAAAGCGCCCAAACCCCCCAGCGACAAAGGCTCGGCAGAGGGCCGGGCCGAACGTGACAAGCGTTTGCTGCGCGAATGCCGGGGCCGCCCCAATGCGGGCGCGTGCGAAGGCTACGCGAGTTAAGCCCATTCGAGGCGCAAGCCACTCACACGCACGCTGGGGCGAGCCATGGCGGCATCGAGCAAACCGGGCTGGCCTTCGATCAGGGTGAACTGCTCGCGGGCGCGGGTGATGCCGGTGTAGACGAGCTCGCGCGAGATCACATCGGCCGCGCCTGGCGGCAAGACCAAAGCCGTGTGGGCAAACTCCGAGCCCTGGCTTTTGTGCACCGTCATGACAAAGGCGGTGTCGGCATGCGCCAGACGCGAGACGCTGACCGAGCGCAGGTGTTCGCCATCCGCAAACCAGACCTTGAGCACGCCTTGTGGGCTGGGCAAGACCACGCCCACGTCGCCGTTGAATACGCCCAGTTGCGCGTCGTTGCGCGTGACCATGACCGGGCGACCTGCAAACCACTCGCCTTGCGGTTGCAGCCAACCGGCATCGGCCAGCGCTTTTTGCACCGCCGCATTGAGCGCGGTGGTACCCCACTCGCCCTGGTGCACGGCGCACAAAATGCGAAAACGTTCGAACGCCTGGAGCACGCTGCTGACCCAACTGGCGTGCGCTTGCGCACCTTCCCCAACTGGGCCGTTTTGCATAAGGCGCAGGTAATCGGCGAAGGACGGCTTGCCTTGTGCACCCAAGGCCAAAGTGCAGACCACTTGGGGGGTAGCGGGTTGCAGAGCCAGCAGAGAAGACAGCTGCCCTATGGGAGCGGTCTGCGACCGCGATAAATCTCCAGCAAGGCCTTCGCGGTCAGAGGCCGCTCCTGCAAAGTCCGCGTTGTTGGGGCCACCCAAGCAGGCGCGAGCCGCTGCCACATCGCCCCGGTTCACGGCCAGGGCCAACTGGCCAATCGCGCCCTTGAAGCGGCGGCTTGCGCGCAGCATAACGGTCTGTTGGGCCAGCACTGACACGGCATGAGTCAGGTATTGAGCGGGCAAGTTTTGCCCAGTCACGGCGTGCACAAACTGCGCGGTGCCTGCGCTGTAACGGCCCTGTGCGGCGTCGCGGCACAGGTCGCCCAGCACGGCCCCGGCCTCCACCGAAGCCAACTGGTCCTTGTCGCCCAGCAGCACCAGCCGCGCCTTGGGGGGCAGCGCCTGCAGCAAGGCGTCCATCATCTCCAGGTGCACCATCGAGGCTTCGTCCACGATCAGCACATCCACATCGAGCGGGTTGGCCGCGTGGTGCCTGAACTGGCGCGTGTCGGGCCGCGCACCCAGCAGCGAATGCAAGGTGCGGGCCGGGCCCATGCGGGCGATCAGCGTGTTCAAGTCCAAACCGCTGCCCTCTGGGACCTGCTCCTGCAGGCTGGTCAGTGCGTGGTCGATGGATTGCTTGAGCCGCGCCGCCGCCTTGCCCGTGGGCGCGGCCAGCGCCACGCGCAGTGGGCTGTCGCTCTCGTGAAGCGCCAGCAGCAAAGCCA